>DASTUU010000341.1:0-1994 GCA_035759485.1 Nitrososphaeraceae archaeon | reverse complement strand
GCAAGAAAGAAGGTCTCTGATAGAAGACCTAAATTTGTCAGACAGGAAAGCTGGAGATATGGTAGACTGGCTGAAACCTGGAGGAAACCTAAAGGTAAGGATAACAAAATGAGAAGACAACTTTCTGGTGCACCAAGACTCGTCAAGATAGGGTACGGGAGCCCAAGGAAAACAAGAGGTCTCCATCCTTCTGGATATACAGATAATATCGTTTTCAATGCAAATAATCTAGCCAGTCTAGACCCTTCAAAAGATGCCGCAAGAATAGCTCATGCGATAGGACAAAGAAAAAGACTACTAATCCTCGCGGAAGCACGTACTAAAGGCATCAAGGTACTAAATCCTGGCAAAGAGCAAAAAGCAGAAGAGACGCCAGGCACCGAGAATACTTCTGAAGATAAGAAGGGAGAAAGATCTCCGAGCACCGCAGAACGAGGAGAGTTGGAAGAACGGGAAGGAGAAGAAGATGAGGAAGACGACAAAAACGAAAAGCTAACGCGGCAAAACGACAAGGGAGAGAGAAGAAGAACCGAGAACAAATAATGATGCTTAGTTTTAGGCGCATTTTAGAGGATAAAAACTTAGGCACATCGAGGCACTAAATCTTAATGCCAGTTAATATAAAAAAGAAGCGGGAACTTGTCGCCAGAATGTTGGGTGTTGGCGCTAATAGGATTAGATTTGAGCCTGACAAACTTGATGACATCGGAGATTCTATTACGAGGGAAGATTTGCGCTCATTAGTAAGAAGGGGAACAATTTGGACGACTAGGGTAAAAGGGACATCAAGAGGACGTGCCGAAGCAAAGCAAGCGGTTCGTAGGAAAAGCGGATTAGGTCCTGGTTCGAAAAAAGGGAAAAAGACTGCAAGGACGGGAAAAAAACCAGCATATGTTATCAAGGTAAGATCAATGAGATATTATTTGAAAGTACTAAAGGATAGAAAAGAAATAAATCGAGAGACCTATTGGTCAATATATAAGAAAGTAAATGGTGGCCAAGTCAGATCACTATCGCACTTGGGGGATATCGTGAAGCAGAGTAAAATTAGGTAGAAGTAAAAACTCCTAGGCTGACCCTAACAGCTATTTTTGTCTGTAGGACTGCTATTACAATAATAGGGTTCGAAGCATCGGGTTATAACCTAGGATCATCATACATTAAAAATTCTTGTCATTATTGCCTATACCTTGCTGACATAAACTACTGCTATTACTTATGACTAGAAGGCCGCACTAGAGCCTTATTGTCAATTTTGATGCATATTTAAGTCAATTACACAACAGGCCAACCAATTCTGCATTTTTGAAACTCCTTCAAGCGAGCATAACTATCATCGCTGAATTTTATGCCCTCTTCTTCAAGCAATTTTCGCTTTTTTGTACTACCGTATGCATATCCTCCTAAATGCCCATTCGAGTGAACTATTCTATGGCATGGGATAACTACAGGATTTGGGTTCTCATGCAAGATTCGGCCTATTAAGCGCGCAGCTTTGGGGTAGCCCAAAGCCTTGGCAATATCACCATATGTAGAGACCTTTCCTGGAGGAATTTTCAGAAGCATCTTGTATACTTCGTCTTTAATATGGGAGGAATTACTTGCAAAGTTAGAGGACAGAACATCAAAACAACCCTGTGCACATCTGGTATGTGTCATAATATAGCAGGGCAAAAAGAAGTATATAAAAAATATTATTCCCTGGTTTTCGCCTTGCAGTTAAATATAGGACCGTTTGCCTTAGAAGAAGAAATACTGATATAAACACCAGATCACATATAATACCTTATTATAATCGGATTAGGTGATAGATTAAAGTTCACGTCTAGGTTTATTTCCCTTCTTCACTGGAATATGAATTGACTCATGATAAATATCCCTAACTGCATCTACGAATGATTCTGGCAATGTTGGGTGGGGATGTATTGTATCATAGATATCCTTAGGGCGTAGATTAGACCTTATTGCTAGCGCCGCCTCTCCAATTATCTCGC
>DASTUU010000340.1:0-12631 GCA_035759485.1 Nitrososphaeraceae archaeon | reverse complement strand
GTTGTCGGACCATTTGCCGCTTCTGCGACTAACCTTGCAGTAACTCGTGATGCATTTTTCTGGGTTATCTGGTTTTCAAGGGCAGCAGGTACTAGGATCGTGCACTCAGTCTCAAGTATCTCTTCGTTGGAAATTGATTTGGAATCTGGAAATCCTACAACTGAACCCATCTTTTCTTTGTGCTTTCGTAATGAGCTGATATGTATTCCGTTTTTATTGTGAATCCCTCCTTGAGAATCCGAAACAGCAACAACCTTTGCGCCCATCTCCTCCAGCAACAGTGAGGCATATTGGCCTGCATTTCCAAAACCTTGTACTGAAACGGTTGAAGCTTGCAAGTTAATCCCTAGTTTTTTTACAGCTTCTCTGACAGTAAATGATAAGCCCCTCCCAGTTGCCTCATTCCTTCCTAATGATCCGCCTATTGAAAGTGGCTTTCCTGTTATAACTTCAGGCTGAACAAAATTGCCCTTTAGGGCAGAGTATGTATCCATAATCCAGGACATTTCTTTGCCGCCAGTATACACATCGGGAGCGGGAATATCGGTAAGAGGGCCTATAATGTCTGCTATTGCATATGCATAGCGGCGGGTCATTCGCTCAAGTTCTCCAGTGGACATACTCTTGGGGTCACAAATTATTCCTCCTTTTCCCCCTCCATAAGGAATGTCCGCAATCGCACATTTCCAAGTCATCCACATAGAAAGAGCCTTTACCTCCTCTAAGGTTACTTGAGGATGATATCTTATTCCGCCCTTAAAAGGGCCCCGGGCATCGTTATGTTGTGATCTGAATCCCGTAAAAACGTGGATCTCACCGTTATCCATGCGTATCGGAATGGATACCGTAAGAACACGCTTTGGCTGGGCCAGAACGTCATACATTCCCTTATCTATTCCGACTAATTTGGCCGCATCTTCTAGTTGTTTTAGAGCAACGCTAAAAGGGTTTATAGTATCATTGCCGATAGGTTGTGACATTAATTATCAGGAAAAAATCTGGCGTATTTAAGTGTTGAATGGAGCAAGTAAATATTCGATATCTCTTAAGCTCACTAGCAAAGTAGGTCTACACCTTGATAGAGGGATAAATAACATTTGTACTCTATGCTTTTTGCATCTTTCGTAAAATTAGATAACGTAACTGGTCATCAGTTAGTTCGCTTTCTTCTATACCTAGCGACTTTGCAATGGTCTTTAGTTTCTCCCTCTCAGAACTGACTGGACCATTAATTTGCGGTAAAATAGAAGAGGGAAAAATCGAGTCCTTAGACTGGGAATTTGCCCCCTCGCTTTGAAACATTTCCCTAGCTTTATTATATTCTCCGACGGCCCGACCAAGGAGTCTTGCTAAGCCGGTGAACCTATTTGATCCTATAATAAGTAGCACTACTAACAGGATAATAATTCCCCATTCAGATGCTCCAATATTCATCTGGAGCATACCGAGTTCCATTGTTACAGAATCAGTTGCACTAAAGAAAATTTTAAGTTTTCTTCTTTTGAGTCTTTTACATATCGTGTTCCTGCTTCTGATGTTCTCCCAACTCGTCCAAACTACGAAACGTCTTTTTGCACAAGTCACAGATTAAGGGGTTTAAGTTAGGATCGCTATAGTCAAGTCCGGGTTCACCCTGGTCGTCCATGTTGGTTTTTACATAGTATCTAATATAGCACTTTCTTTTTCACAAGTTCAGGCATATTATACAACTAATGATTCAAAAAAACGAAAGGATAAATTACATTCAGCTGTGTCAAATAACGTTCAAATCATGGGATATCGACCTATGGATGAGACTACCGTAGCTCGTTTACGAATCTTTGTCGATAGGCTCAATATTGAGTCAGAAAGAGGTTCTGTTATTGTTGTAGAAGGTAAGCGAGACGTGGAAGCCTTAACTCGAATTGGAGTCACCGGTCAAGTCACAGTGCTAAATCATTATAAAGGAGTAAACAAATTTGTTGACAGTCACTACGATGTGGACAAGAAAATAATTTTGCTCCTTGACATGGACAGAACTGGCAAATATCTTACAAGCAAACTGCTGAAGCAATTACAGTCTAGGGGCCGAAACGTTAGTCTATTTTACAAAAAAACTTTGGCTAGGATATCAAATGGTAAGATTAGGCACATTGAAGATTTGGTTTCATATGCTCCGCACGTAAAGGGAGTTATGGGGTCAAGGAAGGACTTGTATATGTATATTTGAAAAAAGGAATGAAAGGCGGTGGACAAACTTGACTTAAGAAAGTCCAAGCACTTATATTCTAGCAAAAAGTTTGTACTTTTACTAATAGTAATATGAGGTTATGAAATTGCCTAATACAGGTATTGTTAAGTATCATGTTAAACTTAAATTCGAAGTTGACGGCCTAGTTGAAAAAGCCGATATTATAGGTGCGATATTTGGTCAGACGGAAGGCCTTCTCGGTCCGGAAATGAATCTGAATGAATTGCAAAAGGTATCCAAGGTTGGTAGAATAGAGGTCAATGTAGACTCTCGGTCGAATATGGCCAAAGGCGACGCATTAATACCAATGAGTACCGACATTTCCACGGCGGCTCTTATAGCCGCGGCAATTGAGAGCATCGATAAAGTTGGTCCGTTTCAAGCTAAGTTTTTGCTTGTGGGTATAGATGATATTCGCGCTATCAAGAAAAGAATCATTGTCGACCGTGCCAAAAAGATAGTTCAAGAATGGGCTACAAAAACTATCAGTGAGGGAGAGGAGATGCTAAAAGATGTTTATGATGCCAGCAAGCCGGGTCGGCTCACCGCGTTTGGAAAAGCACAGCTTGCTTGTGGAACAGGTGTATTTGACTCTGACTGGATAATTTTGGTGGAAGGACGAGCAGATGTCATCAACTTACTTAGGGCAGGTTTTGATAATTCCATTGCTATCGAGGGTGCAAAAATTGATGAGACGATAACCAAACTTACAGAAGGTAAGAGAGTAGTGGCATTTATTGACGGCGACAGAGCGGGAGACTTGATACTTAAGGAATTACAAGGTCTGGTATCAATACATAAAGTGCTGAGAGCGCCAGCAGGAAGAGAGGTTGAAGAACTAACTCCTCTTGAGATAACTGAGATTCTCAAAGAGATAATATCGCCAACAACAACTAACGAGGGTAAACAAGGCACAACTATTCCTCGCCAAGTGCAAATAGCTGAGGAACAGCCTGAAGGTCCGGAATTCAAATTACAACGCAGAGGAGAGAATCAAGACATGATAGCAGAAATCAATCACCCTATATCCTCTAGTCAGAAGAGCATAAATACTGAAGATACCCCTGAAGTTTTATCCGCAGTACAGGAGCTGTACCCACAGATCAATGAGACTCTAGAGGCTGTAATACTAGACAATTCAATGAGGACGATTCTCAAGCTCCCTGTCTCCGATCTCATAAAAAAGCTTAATGGAACAGAAGGGGCTAGCATCCTAGTCTTGGACGGTATAATTACCCAGAGACTTGTAGAAGCAGCTAACAAGATCGGAATTGAGTATATTATAGGGCACAGAACCGGAGAGCTAAGGAAAACATCAGACATCAAAGTACGTACCTTTCGTGACATGGGTGTTATCATGTAGATGTCGTAATGGATATTAAGCTTCAGCAAATACTGACGATGGTTCATTTGCTACTTCTGGGTGCATACCGCAATTATATTGAACTTACAACTGCACAATTAGGTAAGAATATCACCATATCCCAGCAGTCAGCCTCAAAACATCTTCTTGACTTAGAAAATGCAGGGTATATAAACAGAGTCAGAAAAGGCCGTTCGATGAGGATTAAGATCACTGACAGCGGTTACTCACAAGTTAACAGTTTTTACGAGAAATTAAAGTCTGCAATTGAATCAAAGGCTGACGAAGTCATAACATTGGAGGGACATATCGTTTCAGGGATGGGAGAGGGAGCCTATTATATGTCATTAGAAGGATATCGTAAGCAATTTCGACAAAGGCTTGGCTATAGTCCTTTTCCTGGCACTCTTAATATTAAGCTTTCAGATCCTGCTTCTATGCGTTCGAGACGAGACCTGAGTGCATATCCTTCGATCTTTATCGATGGGTTTTCCGATAAACTTAGAACTTATGGATGGGTAAAATGTTATCCGGCAGAAATCAATAATGGACTTGTCAAAAATGCTGCCTTGCTTATCTTAGAACGCACACATTATGACGACAGTACAATAGAAATAATCGCCCCCACCTCCATAAAAGAAAGTATTAAGGTTAAAAATGGGGATCATATCTCAATAACAGCCCATATCCCAAAAAACCCCATATTGAGTTAGGTATTGTAAAATGAGTCCCCCAGATTTTCTTTAATTTTTGAACTCTTCGTTACCGGCAAAGGTGTATTTAGTCTGATTACCTTGACGTTTAATTTACGTCTTGCGCAATTTTGCGCAATGTCTTTTTCTGTGTGAGCCTGATCATATCCTAGTGCGATGATATCTGGCTTAACATGCTCAACAGTATCATAGAGTGTTCCTTCTCTGCCTATGATAGCAAGATCTACGAAGTGCAAAGAGGATACCAATTCCTTCCTAAGAGATTCGTCATGGTAGATTTTTCTCTCCCCCCGTATTTTCCTGGCAGTGGATGTTCTGGCAATTACTACGACCAGAACATCACCGTGTGATTTGGCGGCCTTAAGAGTGTGAATATGGCCGGGATGGATCAAGTCAAAAACTCCTCCCACCAGAACTACTTTTATCGCATCCCTCCCAATAAAGGAGATTTGTGGTTCCCGGTTTGTATCAACTAGTCCTTTCTGCTCAAGCTCCTGGATTTTCCGATCATAGACTTCTTTCGGAAGGTAACTTTCAGACCAAATCCTCTCATGAGGTGATGTTTCTGGTGCGATAGAACTAAGATACAGGGAAGATAATATTTTCTTGTCTAGTAAATCCATTGTCTATCTTACAACCATGCGCCCGAGGAACGATAATAATGATATGTCATGTCACACATTTTATAGTATTCGTTAGTTACATTTATTGCTGATAAGCAAGTTATTGTGTTTTTCAAACTATACCTCGTTCTATCCCAATTAGCGTTCTTTTCTACGCAACAACATAATTATAACTTACTTTGAGTTGTCAGCACCAATACCTTGAAGAAAAGAAAAGAAGTGTATTTAACCAGAAAAATACCTGAGCCTGCAATTTCGCTGCTCGCAGCCAAATATCGGGTTTTGATTCACGACAGAATACGTCCTCCAACAAAGCCAGAGTTGAAAGATGGCATACGAAATAAGAACGCAATATTATGTACTCTTTCTGATAATATAGATAAGGAAGTACTAGAAGAGGCAGGACCAAACCTCAAGGTTATAAGCTCATATAGTACAGGATACGATCACATCGATGTAATAGAGGCCACAAGGAGAGGTGTTATTGTCTCTACTACCGGCGATGTTCTTGCAGAGGCGACTGCAGATCTGACTTTTGGCCTTATATTAGCCGTATCAAGAAGAATAGTTGAGGCTGACAAATTTGTAAGAAGGGGCTTATGGAAAATAGGATGGATGCCCAATTTATTGTTGGGTTCCAATGTCTACAATTCAACTTTAGGAATCATTGGATTGGGAAGAATAGGTCGAGCTGTGGCTCGTCGCGCAAAGGGATTCGATATGAACGTCCTTTACCATAACAGGCGTCGTCTTGATAAAGGTCTTGAGTTGAGACTAGGCATAAGGTACGCGGGGATAAATGAATTGCTTAGAAAAAGCGATTATCTAACTATACATACTGGGCTCAATGAAGATAGTTCCAACATGATCGGAAAAAACGAACTTAGCAAAATGAAAAATAATTCTTATCTTATCAATACTGCAAGAGGTGGTATAATAAATGAAAATGATCTGGCCGAGGCCCTGCGAAAAAAGTGGATTAGAGGAGCAGCATTAGACACTTATGGACATGAACCACTGACTAGGGCTAGCAAGCTGCTGCCGCTGTCAAATATTATCTTGTTACCACATATTGGTAGCGCTACCTATGATACGAGGACAAAAATGTCAAGAATTGCCGCTCAAAACTTAATCAATATACTTGAGGGCTCTGAGCCGATATATTCAGTTAATACACAAAGTATCCGAAGAGAATACAAAAGACGCCATAGAATAGAAAATTAAATGTAACTACAGACCATAAGAATTTATCCCCTCAGTATCTTATGAGTATACCTTCATACAGTTTGTAGTCACCATTTTAATATCTTGGAATCGAATTTTTCCACCCGGAATTTGACCTTTTGCCTGGTGTTGCTCTATGCGTTCTCTTATCAAACTTTTGTGTTGAGAGCATATAACTCCAACCATATATTCTCCACCTTCTGTAATGACTGAAATTATCTCCGATGGTGGATAGTTGCAGGGCTTGTTTTCCGCCCTAAATGAACACTGCTTGGGCAATAGCAACAATTCAGTTTTGTCCTGATACAATAAAAACCTACTTAGTGGTCGGTTGGGGCGCACTGGCATATAGGGTCACAAGGGTTATTTTTCATTAATTGCAAATTTTCAAACACTTAAAAATAGGTAAAATATAACGTTTCTCCTGCTATGGCCGCCAGGAAGAATACATCCCGAAAAAAAAGACTTTTGAGCCGTACTAAACAAAACCAACCAGTACCAGCATGGGTTATAATTCGAACTCATAGACATGTAAGAACCAATCCAAAAAGAAGGCTATGGCGGAGGTCTGACGTCAATGTTGGGTAAGGATAGTATTAATAATAATTCAAGCGAGGATAGGTAGATGTCAGCATCTTCTGAAGATAACCTGTCCCGGATTTATACAATAAATCTCGGAAAAGCTCGACTCACTCCCAGATATCGAAGAACCGACAGAGTTGTGAATATGATAAGAGAATTTGCCACAAAACATATGAAAAGTAACGAAGTTAAATTAGATCAAGAACTAAACAGACATGTTTGGAGAAGAGGAAAAGCACACCCGCCCAGAAGATTGCGAGTCAGGATGACCAAAGATGAGGATGGGATAGTGGTCATTTCTCCTTACGAAGAGGCTGTCAAGAAGGGCGACGATATAAGTTCACCAAGTGACGAGCAGGCTGAATCAAAATCAGAGCAGGAGCCATTCCCAGTGGCAGAAAAGGCTCAAAGGGAAAAGCCAGAAGAACAGCCAGAGGCCGAAGAAGCCACAACAAAAAAAGGTACGAAAAAACCGGAAGCAAAATCTAAAAGAGTTAAAAAAGGCAAGACGTGAAAGATGCTATTATCGCAATAAATGCTCTGTCTTCTCTACCTTTTTTAACTCTACCTCGCATACGTATCTTCTAGAGCAGCAAAATTAGGCACAGGATCTAGCTTTGAATATAAGGTTTAGCCTACGTTTAGTTTATGTCTAATACGAAGAAATACAACCAAGTTGTGGTGGTGTGTGCTTGGTTGCATTAACGACTCAGATGCTACTCTATATTAGGTATTGTAATTTCAATATCTGGCGAAGATTCCATTTCCTCCCAGTCAAGTATATTTTCTCTGGGGATTACTACGGCAAGAGGATCGTAACTATCAAATCTAGTTTTTTCATGGATAGCCGCAAGTAGATGCACTTTGAGTGACTGTGAACGGGGCATTACAATGGATACATCAATCACCTCTTGTTGTTTGAAGATTTCTCGAAGGGTATTTGCAATGGAATTGACTGTGCCAGCCGCAAGGGCCGCCCCACCCATAAGATACAGGGTGGCCATTCGTATGGCCGATGCATCAGAGTTTTCATATAGCATAGCAAGACAATCCTTAACATGTGACTCCGCTGATTTGCTATCGGGCCTGCCAGTGCACAAAAGGTTTGTGGCATTTTGAATCTGAATACTGAAAAGAGATGAAATAACCTCATGCAGAGCATCGTTCGTGATGTCATAGCATTGTTGTATTGACAAACTAGGATTATTATTCAATAATGCATCATTATCGATGACTACCGTCGCATCGGAAAATTCTCTTAATCGTCTAAGCGAAACGCCTGCTTGGAATATCCTGTCTTTCTCGAACCTAAAAGGCATTATGGCAAAAGAGATCACTTTTCTGGAAGCATTTTCCTTAGCCATCTTACTTATAAGTGGAGCAATGGCAGTGCCACATCTCCCAGCCAGGTTCGCAACTAGCACTATGGTGGAATGGGCGTCCAAACAAGATCTAATTTTTGTTTCTGAAAGGATCCCTGAAGCACGGATCCTGTGGCTAGAGGGATTTACCCAAGGCTGTGAATCAATAAAGACAGAGTCATACTTGTTAAGGCTAAGGTCTCTCTTATCGTTGCTTATTAGCAAGCGGTTGAATTCCAGATCACTGTCTGAAGCAACTGCGAGTTTGACCCCCACGCCGCCGATGCCTACCAATAACAATGGATTCTGCACTTCTAAACTATCCATCAAAATTTCCCCCTAACCTCTGTAGTTTATTTATTAGTTAAGAGTTTCGGTTGATGCACCACATCTACAGTGGTGAGTAATAGTTGAGCCAATTTGCATTCTAGTGATCTAACAAATTTGCCCGCAGTGCATATCTAGAAGAGCCAAAAACTGTGACCCTAACTCTAGACCCTAAAGATAAAATATCTCTTAATGTCTCCTTGCGGTCTGATGTCAAAATAATAGGCTTATAAGCATAATTTCTGCCCTGTACAAAATTTTCTGCTATCTCGTCTACTATGATTTCACCAGTCCAATCCACCCATTGAGAGTTGCGTAGTGAACTGATGTCACTTACAATTTTGTCAAGACGGCGTGACCTATTCTTTGTGATATGACTAGGGACCTTCTTTTCGCAGGAAGCCACGACACCGTGCCTTGCGCTGTACATTGAAATATTTACAACGTCTGGTTTAGTCGTCTCTAGTAGGTCTACAGTTTGCTGAAAATCTTCCTCAGTCTCAGAGGGATACCCAACAATAATGTCAGTTGCTATTGTTATTTCTGGTAGTCTATCTCTGAAAATTTGTACTGCTTTGACAAATGTTTGGGCTGAATGACCTCTTCTCATCTTTCGCAAAACTCTATCGCTTCCACTCTGTACTGGCATATGTAGAAACTTCAGTATTTTATTTTCTTGCAAAAAAATGTCAAGTAAGGGATTCAATAAACGCGGAATATACATTGGATTCATCATACCTACTCTTATCTTGAAATCTCCGTCAAGTTCACAACACCTTGACAGAAGAGATGCTAAATTGGTTCCGATATCTCTTCCATAGCATCCATTATCAGTTGAAGAGAGCCAAATTTCTTTACACCCCTGGAACAGGTCTGCCCTGATTTGTCTAACTATATCTCCTACCCTGTAGCTTCTCAGAGTACCCTTGACTAACCTTGTCTGGCAAAAAGAACATTCACTTAAACAGCCGCTGGCTATCTGTACAATACTTACTATGGGGTTTAGGCGTATCTTTGGTATGTTTAGTTTGTGAGATGATCTATCATTTTCAAGTTCAACTTTTTTTCGACCTGAAACTGCAGAACGGACAACTGCTGTTATCCTCTCGATCGTTTCAGGTCCGATCATGCTCGCCGATGAATTAATACTTTCAACTTTGGCCCTGTCGGCTTTAGGAAGACAGCCTGCCACAATTAATGGCTTACCTGATTCAGAAAGTTTTGCTATTCTATGTAACATTCTATGCTCAGTGGTATCTTTTACGGAGCAAGTCACGATGATGTTAACTGATGCATCGTGTGGAGATTCGGAGATCTGGTAGCCATCATTTTTCAGCATTCCTGATATCATTTCAGAATCATTCATGCTTGACGAGCAACCATACGCTTCGATCCAAAGTTTTCCTTTTGCATCCATAGTCGTGGCGTCATTGAGAGGAAAATAAGCCAAATCTTTGCAAATTGAATCGGCTGAAGATTCTGGTGTATAGAACTTCTCATATTTATCAGAAGGATAAAATTCGTTTCCAACAGGGTTCGCAGACACGCTAGACATGAATTCTTTGATCATGACCATAGAATGTGTATACATATTAAATTGATTCGAATAAAGACAGGGGTGAACACCTGTGCTTGTTTATTTTTATGGTATGACGTACTACACACAATTAAGAGTCATTGGAGTTAATAACACAAGCGGTCACTGAATTTAATAGCATTTAATATCACAAACGGTAATATGGCAATCAAGAATAATTCGACATATCAGAGTCAAGTCTTTTAAATTGAAGAACTTTAGCTCAGCACATACGTATTTGTGATAACTAACTTTAGAGAATATACAGAAAAAGTAGCAACATTGGAGACATAAAGAAACGGTATAAGACTAAAGAAATTCTGACAAGTTTTCAATTGGTTACGTTACTTGCAGGTGGTCACGGATAAATTTTCGTTGTTTTCAACTAGCTGTCCAGGCGTCTGGGTTTGATATTCACGTTGTAACCCGACAGCCATAAATTGTATCTTAAACCAGAAAATTAACCTGGTTTCAAGGACACAGACTCATTTGTGAGTTGAATATGCCTGATTCTGCTATGGACTCTGTGGCGGAGATCAATCGATCAAGATCTTTAGAGACGTGAGCTTCAGAAAAGCATCCCATCTTACCCGGAAGAAAAAAAATATTGTGGTGGGCCAAAAGAGACATATGGTACACATTTAGCAGTTTTCGGTTGGATGTTGCTGCATCTAAAGCATCATTGACCTTATTCCTGTTGCCATTACTTGTACCCAGAAAGTGCGGCATGAAAAGTGATCCCATTCCTGTCACTTTTACTTTAATTTTTGAGTCATTAAATATACGAGAAAGCCTCTTTCTTGCTTGATCACCCAGGGCATTTAATCTGGCATACAGAGTCTGCTTGTTTTTTCTAAGATATTCTAGTGTTGCTAATCCTGCGCTCATGGTAGCCGGGTTAGCCGAAAACGTCCCGCCTCCGATGGAACATCGCTTATATTTTTCGTCTCTCTTAACGGGATCCACGAGGGACATTATCTCCTTGCTTCCGCAAACAAGACCTACGGGCATTCCTCCCCCGACTATTTTTCCCAGCGTAAACAAATCTGGTTCAAGTCTATAGATGCTCATAGCACCATTGATGGAAATCCTAAATCCTGTGACAATTTCGTCAAGTATGAAAAGACTTGAATTTCTCTTGGCGAATTCCTGCAATCCCACCAGGTAGTCGCGAGTAGCCGGGATACATCCACCAGCTCCAAGAATAGGTTCGACAATTATGCCGGCCAAGTCATCCTTTCTGGATTCGAGTATCTTCAATGACCGGTCCAAATCATTGAAAGGTATTGACTCAATGAATTGCTCTTCTTCTTGAACCAATCCTAGACTTTCGTCAAATTCAAAAGGATAATTTACGGTTTGCAGTAAAGTCGTATTAAATCCGTGCCATCCGCCGATTATCTTTGCAATTACCCTTCTACGAGTTGCTGCTCTGGCTAGACGCACGGCATACATTGTTGCCTCAGATCCTGTACTAGAAAACCGCATCAGCTCAGCCCTAGGCATGAGCTGTTGAATCCGTTCAGCCAACTGAACACTTATTGAGTTTGCAGTACCAAACAAGATTCCGGATTTGGCTTGTCTACACGACGCTGAAACAACGGCATGATGAGAATGACCAAGAATTAATGTCCAATGCCCCATCCAGTAGTCTGTATATTTGTTTCCATCGACATCGAAGAGAGAATTTTTGACCGCCTTCTGTACAAAAAAAGGGTAAGGACTAAAGAAGCGAATGTTGTGGTTTATTCCTCCAGCAAAGACCCCTTGTGATCGGTTGTAAACCTTCTTGGACATACGCGTCTTCTTCTGATAGGCTGCCTGACACTCCTCAAATTTCATTTGTATTTAATGTCGGAAACTCCTGAGGATTCTTTATTTGTTTGGAGGTAGTTTTATACCCACTAGGAATGGCAAAATATCGTCGGAGATTGGTAGCATTAATTCTTAGGAGATATTTTTCAAATTAAATAAAAATTCTTTAATTGCTAGAAAATTATTGTATCGATAGGAGAGTGCAGACTCATTTATTGAAGAAAATAACTGCGGGAAGATTTATATTGTAATTATGTGAGATGCTGTGTGAACGTAATCTATAAGGCGGCGTCAGTGAGGATATGTTGGTCATAGTACCATTTTGTGATCCACTGACCTCCAGTTGCGCTCATAAAATGGAGGTTCAATGTTATCATTGGATCTGACGTTGGTCACACGACCCGCACAATAACTAACATAGCAAAGTTGTCCGGCCGTACTCTTATTATTATATTAAAATCCTGCAAAGGATTGACTCCGGTTGATCCTGCCGGACCCGACTGCTATCAGAGTAGGACTAAGCCATGCGAGTCAACGTATGAATAATACGTGGCGAACGGCTCAGTAACACGTAGTCAACATGCCCAAAGGACGTGGATAACCTCGGGAAACTGAGGATAAACCACGATAGGTCATAATTACTGGAATGTATTATGGCTCAAATCTATACGGCCTCTGGATTGGACTGCGGCCGATCAGGCTGTTGGTGAGGTAATGGCCCACCAAACCTGTAACCGGTACGGGCTCTGAGAGGAGGAGCCCGGAGATGGGCACTGAGACAAGGGCCCAGGCCCTATGGGGCGCAGCAGGCGCGAAA
>DASTUU010000339.1:0-1168 GCA_035759485.1 Nitrososphaeraceae archaeon | reverse complement strand
TTTAGAAGTTATATTATCTATATTACAAGAAACGATAGGCTTGATTTTAAGCAGGATTCCTGAACCACCATATGCGCTTGTAATTTGCGAAAAACCAGCTGCTGCCCTGAGAATAGGGCAGGCTTTAGGAACCTCAAGCTTGGAAAAAATATTCGGATTCAACACAGAAATGCAAAGGAGAGGAGGAGGACAACTACTACTCCCACCAGTTTTCTCCGCAACTGCCAAAAATGGCCTTCGCTTTGTCCTATGTTCTGCAATCGGTCACCTGTATGGACTAGTCGATGCCAATGGAAACCGAAGTAGGTATCCAGTATTTAGTGCTAAATGGATACCAGTTACAAAAAAGAAAGATAAGGCAGCTCAAAAGACGGTCGCAAAATCTGAACTAGTTATAAATACAATTTCGTTGCTTTCACAAAAAGCTACAAGCTTTATTCATGCTTGTGATTATGATCAGGAAGGCGAAGTAATTGGTTACAATATTCTAGAATATGCCTGTAGTAAGAAATATGAAAAGTCATTTAGGGCTAAATTTTCAACTCTTACCGACGAGGAAATAAGAAATTCGTTTGATAATTTATTACAGCCTAGCAGAAGATTAGCCGAAGCCGGGAGATCTCGTCATATGATTGATTTTATTTATGGGATTAACCTCTCTAGGGGCCTTACAGAGTCTTTCAAAGTCAGTAATGAAGGAAAAAGATACTATAATTTGTCAATGGGCAGAGTACAAGGACCATCTCTTGCTTTTGTCGTGGGTAGAGAGATAGATATTAGAAAGCATATTCCAGTGCCTTACTGGACCATATCTGCAGAGTTTGAGAAAGATGGGCATATAATTAAGGCGCAGTATTACCAACAAAAAATACATACATTATCTAAAGCTACTTCGATAGTTGATACTTGTACAAATCAAGACGGTAAAGTTACAGAAGTCAAGTATAAGAATGTAGCAATTAAAGCTCCAAATCCTTTTAACTTGGGTGATCTTCAAAAAGAAGCGTATAGAGTATTCAAGTTCTCTCCCAGCTACACGCTAACAGTTGCTGAGAAACTATATCTCAAGGCATTAATTTCTTATCCAAGAACCTCCAGCCAAAAGTTACCATCTTCAATCAACTACAGAAAAATTATTTCAGGAATTGCCCAGATCGGTCATGTTCTC
>DASTUU010000338.1:0-2013 GCA_035759485.1 Nitrososphaeraceae archaeon | reverse complement strand
GGTTTTATATTCGCATCATAATTTTGCAATAGTCTAACTTCAACTGGCTTGCTAGCAGACCATGACAATGTACCTACCCAAATCTTTCCATCAGTTCTTTGTGGGAGTACTACTACTGCCTGATGCATTTGATGACCTGGTAAAGTATCCACCGTTGAGGTCGCAGTTTTTTGAACCGTAAAATTTGTGGCTGTCATCGATGTCGTTTCAGGTGTCATCCCAGTCTGGTTCTGTGCTGCTGCTCCTCCACCTCCTGTCATGTTTTGTGCGTTTGTAGTTACTATTGGAACTTGTGTAGCTGCAGCCACCAATGCTAACGCTAGCACTGTTGTTGCCACCAAAATCCATATTATATGAACTTTCATCATAGTTTATATATAAAAGATTACAATACTTGGCTTGCTAACATCATTTATTAGTTCCGAATTGGATATTAATCTAGAAAATACTAAAAAATGAGGTTTTTATGTAAAACTTGCCAACTGGTGGGAGCAATAGCAAAATAGGAAAATAAAAAGAGACGTATGTGATAAGTCTAGCTCAGAGGAGCAAGGCAAAAGCATGCCGAGGTTTCCGTGATTTTCCTTTATTGATTCCTCTATTACTACTAACGTATTCCTCCTCCATTCCATTATAAGAACGGTGGAGGATGGTAATATCATAAATTTACTATTTGGTGCATGATAAGCTACTTTTTAAGTAATACGTCTCAAGACCAAATTTAAAGCAATTGTAGAATTGCTTTAACGATTCCTCCTAATCCTTTTCACTGAAGCGTCATAAGTCGCTCTAGCCTCTGCGTTAGCCTTTTCTGTATCTTCTTTAAGGGCTGGACGATGTGGACCATTTGGACGATCTGGGGTATCTATAATCTTGTTTTTAGGTGTATTTTCACGTTCGATTCCTTCGTGAGTTGTGTTATTAGAAGGTATTTTTTCTTGTTCGTCTACTCCTATATCGTCCACAACGTCCACATGGTCCACTTTCTCTTTCTCTCTTTCTTTTACTATCTCCACTTGTATCGATAGGTCGTATACCTTACCTAACTTCTGTAATTTGGGTATGTTAAAGAATATCTTTTTAACACCTATTTTCTTACTTTTTGCGCCAAAAATGTGCTCTAATGTCTGAGTTACTTCCTTCTGGGATAAGGTACCGAACTCTGTACTTTCACAAGATAGGTTCCTTCCTGGGATTTCGGTAGCTTCCAAGTCGTTTACGATGCGTTTCCAGAAATCTGTTGAGGGTATTGTTGAGGTCTTTTGTTCACCAATCATACTAACTGCGGTCCTATACAGAAATGCGTTAAATGTTGCGTCGTTAGCTTCCCTTTTTTGGGTTACATAGTTGGTTATGACTGGTAGTAGTTTGTCTAGTATCTTCGTACCCTGGAATACCCTTATAATGGGTTTGAATAACTGTTTTTCTCTTCCTTTTATGTTAAGCTTTATGTTAGGTATTTTCTCACTGAAATGTAGCAACCGATAGGCCAGTAATAGGTTACGTGTCTGTTCCAGTTCCTCTAATAATTGAGAAAGTCTTTCGTCTCCTGCAGGTGCAGATACTTCGGCAATATCTTCTTCTGGATCACCATAGTAACACTGTATTTCTAACACACGTTGATTGAACCCTTTAGCCTTGAATGGGTCAGGGAACTTCTCGGCTGCAAATGCCTTCCAACAATATGTATTATATTTTTCTTGTTTTCTGCCGTGTGTTGTGTCGGTCTTGGGTACAGGAATACCAGTTATGTAACCATT
The DNA here is from genome assembly GCA_035759485.1 of Nitrososphaeraceae archaeon. GTDB lineage: Archaea > Thermoproteota > Nitrososphaeria > Nitrososphaerales > Nitrososphaeraceae > TH5893. The sequence goes on along the minus strand of DASTUU010000338.1, from coordinate 253 downwards.
CTTATGTATAGCCATTTTAGCCCTATCTTCGTCAATTCTGTCAGCTTCGTCTTCACATAATGTCCCTTGTCCTTCTTCACCACTTCCCAAAAACGTGTAGATATTTGCAGCTGTCATTTCAGTAGATAGGAAATTTCTATATGCTAGGTGTTTTAGGACCAACAAGTTATTGGACTTACCTGAGGAATTATTACCTACAAAAAACAGGTAATGGGTCATACCTATTTTGTCTTGGAAATATGTGAATATGGTG
>DASTUU010000337.1:0-2748 GCA_035759485.1 Nitrososphaeraceae archaeon | reverse complement strand
AATTGATTCCTTATATTTTCAGGAACCTATCATCAAGAAAGACCTTAAGTTCATATGGCAAATAATTATCTTGAGGGTACCAATAATTATCTCTCTTACTTAGTGTCGTGTGTTTAGCAGAACTGGGGCCTCGTCTTTTGGCAATATTAGAAAAATAAAGTGTGGTAGTTTAGACAGATTGTTTATACTGTAGTTGTGGTGTTACTGGGATATTAGTATTCACGGCATTAGGTGCATTAGGGTCAACTGTAGTTGATGCGCCGCCTTTGTGGTTGCAACCTGGACCAGAACCTGCTTCTGCTGTTTGAATCCCAATTCCACCTATGATTAGAAATGAACTGACTGCTAGTCGAGATCCCATGGGAAGAAATAACAGCAGAAGGAGAAGAGGCAACCACAGGTGTATTTTGACCCTAGTCTAGCCACAAAAGGGTATAAACTAAAATCTTTCTTTACAAAAATGAATAATAGTTGACATTCAGAGACGATGTGGCTCGGCATTAAAAAAAGAAGCAGTTCTAGCGAATACTAGGCCCGCCTGAAGACCCTTGTTGTTGTGGTGTTGGCTATTATCTCCAAATACTACAGCCGTCCACATGATCTAAGATTGTTAACTCAGACTGCAATCTTACTTTATAATGACCGGCGGCAGGTAGAGGATAAGACCTAACATATAGAGCTACGCGGTTATCTTAAATCAACCATTCTTCCGCTTTTTATAGCGAACGTACAGACAATCATCTTAATACAGCAGTAGTCAGTTTTTTCTTAGCTCTCGTTTTAGTTATATATGAGTATAGAAGGATGTGGCGTGAACCCTCCCTCTCCGACGCAGACTTTATTATATTAATATCATGAAGTAGCAGGTAGTAATGTGAATAACCATATACAAGACGATCTGTTTCAAACCATTTCATCTATGGTTTTAAACATAATTCAGACTTCAATGACGGCTCAGAAGCAATTCACAGGAGGCAGCACTTGGAATATCTCACCTTTGTCCAACGTCTCAGAACAAATAACAAAAACAAAACACAAAGTGACAACCAGTAAAAGTGCTATCAATAAGTACAAACTGCCTGTACCGAAACATCTACTACAACGTATAGATAGAACTTCATCTCCAGCTCATGTAGGCAAACTTCGAAATGCGATTGATTTCATAGCTGATATAGGAACACCTGTTCTTGCAGCAGAGGATGGACTAGTAACTGCTGTTAAAGACACTTCTAATACAGGAGGAGCTAGTCCAAGTAATTGGAGACATACTAACTTTATTGTAATTATGCACTCAAATGGAGAATATTCAAGATATGATCACTTGAGCTACAATAGTTCAAAAGTAAAAGTTGGTCAATACGTTAGAGCAGGGGAAGAAATAGCCAAAGTTGGAATGACAGGATATACATATCTACCACACCTTCACTTTCAGGTTTTTGTGTTTACTGGAAGTAATATGTGGACAGAATTCGATACTTTGGAAGTTAAAGATTTTGTTATCTCTTGAGCCTCTGCTATCTTGACATTTTTTTTATTGTTGTAGTCCCCAATCTATAACGAGAAATATCGTATTTAGATTCAGCTATGCAGCCAAGGAGGCTTTGATATAATCCCTGATTTCCTTTTCCTACCACATCTCGCTAGTGATTTCACGCTCAATTGAACTAGATCTAAAAAATGAAAATCATAAAAATCATGATTTTGCAGCCGAATTCAAAAGTGCTTCCTTGGATAACCATACACTATAAAAATGGGGTCTTATCTCACCATAAGTCCGAAAAGGTGAAATAATAGTAGTCATTACGCAGTTGAGAGAAAAGAAAGTGAGCAGTGATCCAACGAAGAAGGAAGACAAGAGTGCAGAGCTGACTATAAAAAATCGAGACGAATTGGAATTACTCTGGCAGGCGTTGTACAAAGCGCATGAAAATACACGTGATGCGATAGAGAAAGAAAAATATTCTCAGCTCATGAAAAAAGTTGGCAGTCTCATAGAACGACAATAGATGTATACCCTTCATTTTATCTGTATATCCTCTGCTACTTTGCCGCATATTGAGGGGGACTAATTCCAGTATTGTCGGATACAGTTAATCTCTTAGACATGCTTTTTCTAGACTTTACATAAAATGCTACACCGAGACCTACACGAGCCGTGAAAAGTCCTAATGCAATACCAAAAGTCAAATAGCCGCTGGGGGTTGTCATTAAGAGCACTTAGGCAACATCTGAGATAAATATTACAAAGAGAAAAAGTAAGAAAGAGTAAAAATAAGGTAGTTAGTCAGTCTGTCTCTTTTTTTACTTCTGTCTTTTCTTCCTCTACGTTACCGAAATCATCTCGTTTGACTTTCTTCTTAACTTCTTGTTTCTCTTCTGACATATCTAATCAGTGATATATACATGCATTTATAGTATAAAAAAGGAAAGAGATCAACAATCCATACAGACAAAGTCACAGGAGACTCAACCCAAAGCAGGGCCTCACGAATATTTGGTCGAGTCTAGGGCTTGCCTGCGGTTGTGCAGTACTCTATGATACTTTGGTTCATAATTAGGTCTTAGTTCTTGGGTTAAAATATAAAATAAAAACATAGTGCTACTATGTCTTACCTTCTGACTTGCCATCATTTTTGGAATGCGGTTGATTAAATTGATTAAATAAATCTAAACACTGGTTCTGCTTTCGTTCTAAGTCCAATAACTTGTTCATCAATTGGTTTTTGAAAATATCCAACTCATACTTGT
>DASTUU010000336.1:0-6783 GCA_035759485.1 Nitrososphaeraceae archaeon | reverse complement strand
GCAAATAATCGTTTATCTTAAATTGCTTACAAAGGTCTGCTGCAATATGGATATATTTTTCGACTGATCCTCTGGTTACTGTTTGCAATAGTTCGTTTCTACATTCAATACATTTGCCAACAAGGGGCATTCTCCGATATTTTTTGCCGCATCTGCTGCACCTAAAAGCTTGTGAAGAATAGGATCTCATATTCCCCATAATATCAGGTAATATATGTGTTGTAAGTACCATTGATACTACTTCATCCGGGTCTACAGCATTGATAAGCTTTGCAGTTATTATTTGCATTTCTAACTTTTCATCCATAGTATTTAATCGAGCATACGCGCTGTGCTGTACATTAGTGGTCAATAAATCAGTGAAATGTGTGAAACCATAATCAAAAAATTGGCTTTCCCTTCCTATTCTATCCTTGATGGTTTCTATCTTCTCACAAACGTCTCCAGATTTAGCCTGTTTCCAAGTTGCTTGGTAAAATTCCAGTGGATAGGAATGACCAATATCAATATTATGAGCTTGTCTTTGCACTTCGTGAGGCAATACTAATGGCTGGATGAGTAAGGGAGCATCCATGAGTCCACCTATCTTATTTGGCAGAAAGGAATGTGAAAAGTTAAGAAAGGCATCCATTAACAACATTATAGAATCTGCATCACCGTCACAGTCTCTACGTTTTGCAGAGTGCCATATAGGGGAAGCTAGGCATACCTGGGAATCAGTAAAGCCAAGGATTCTTCCTATAATACCTACGGAAGTATGTGGTGCAAGTCCAACTACGAGATGCCCTATCAAGTCTTCTAGAGAAGATACATTGTAAAATGGTTCAAGCCCATATAGTTTAACAAGTTCTTCATTGATAAACTTTGATGAGTTAATTAGATATTTTGCAGATTCCACCGGTATTATTATATCTTGCATGAAGAGCTCAATTATTTGATCTGCTCTTATTATCTCTCTACCAAGGTAGTCTTTTCTATAACCCAAATCCTTTAATTTTTCAATGCTTGTCCTGACCCATTTGGGTTTAAAATGAGTTAGTGGTTCATTGGTTGCATCAAACCTAATTGTTCCATCCTTAAAAGCATAAACATTATGCTTTTGCCTGAGTAGTCCTTTTTCTAGTGGTTCTGCTGCTTTGTCTTTGCTAATAAGAGATCTGACTCCTTTTAGTGGCTCAACTGCCATAATCTTGAGCTTCTGTTGGGCTTCTTCGACAGCTATTTTTAGTGGATAGCTAACTGGGGAATATGTTTTTCCTTCTGCATGACATCTGCTGCACCGATTCTCTGTAGTATCTTGTGGAATATCTTGTCTGCAAGCTATACAGAGATTATGAACAGGAGTGGCCTCAGCACACTTGCGACAATAAGTTCCAAGAGAGGGGATATTACAATTAATGCAAAATCTGTTCGCAATTTCTGCATAAAATGAATCTTCTTTGGCTGCCTTTAAAATATCGCGCGTTGCTCCCCCTTTGGTCCCAACAGGGAAAAGCACATGAACAGGAGGTTTCATTTTTCGTTCAGCTGCCTTTTCAGGTCGTCCTACCCTAACGGCAATAGATGAGGCAAATTTTGGCATCACTTCAGTTCCTGATATTTTTGAGATAAATTCTAGAACATCATTAGCTTGTAAGGAGTGAGATGATGTGGGCGGTTGAGGAATTAAAGAATTAGAGGTGGGATGTATTACACTGCTTGCTGAAATTGATTTTCCTGTTACTGAGCCTGTTGAGTCTGGTTTTGATTCTAGCAATAAAGCTCGCAGAGAATAAATCTGATCTCTATTATTGATCTCTATAATGCCAGTTTCATTTTTCATAGAATGAACTACTCCTAAACGCTCCAAAATATCCTTTAATTTTGGATCATTAGCGAAAAGAATAGAATCAATATCGTTACCACCTTGTTGACATGAAGCTAATTTATCTTTTAATAATAAAACTTCATTGATACTGACTGAATCCCAATAAAATGAATATCGTGGATGAAGGGGGACAAGATATTTCCTGCTAATTTCAAATGCTTCCTTAACTGTTGGAAATATTAAAAGGGGTTCCTTAATTAATTGAGTAATCCTCTGATTATCTATGCTCCATTTTTCTTCGTCTTTTGCCTCGGATAGAGTTAATGACGTATCGGAAGGATGAGAGTGATGATATATCTGTGATGATAATATTTCTGATTTTAATTGTAGTGCCCAAATTTCCTCAACGTAGCTAGCAGGAAGCATTTGTGCATTGTTTTCTAGGAAATCTCCATAGCTTATCAGCATATCGCCCAAGTAAATTATTTTTTCTACCTTTGGCGATAACTCTGTCGCCTGTTGTGCTGTTGATATATACAGAACGCTACCATCATTTAGTCTAACAAGTGGTGGTTCGATACTATCTACAAGTGCTATTGTAGAGGCTTTTCCAGGTGCATCCATTTTAATTTGTGTTCCAACAACTACTGCATGATTCAATAAAATTGGCACAGCCGGATGAATTCCGATGGTTGCAAATCCCGTATTGTAACAACGTCCATATCTTAACCGGAAGCCTCCAATTTTTTTTGTCATGGAAAGCACAGGCCTTCCAGTTATAACTTCAGACATTCTCTGGTATACGGCGTCCTCATTTCCTGTCTGAATTGCACCTCTCAAGTCGCTAAGCCAATTCCAACCATCTATTTCTAGTGTCTCAACAAGTTTGAGCAACTTTCGGCTTCTACCAATGAGACCATCATTCATAACTCTCAATGCTCCTCCCCGCACCCTGTCGGTAGAAATTCTTTTCATGCTTCTATGACCAACTACTTCTACCGGATCGGTATCTATGCCATCAAGCTCTACTGGCAAATTAGAAATACACTTAACAACATCTTCGTCCAATACTTTAAATTGAAAACTACCAACTTCTCGCTCATAGATTCTCAATTCTTCTACAAATCTTCCAGTCTCATCATCGAACGAATTTGCACTATAGCTATCCACGCCGACTGCTTTCCTTGCATGATCAGCTATCAACATTGTTAAGGCAGCTTCAGTTCCCCCGGCTGATCTAATTGGGCCAGCAAAAGATATTGAAAGGTATTCGCTCCCATTGGAATTTTTTTTTAGTTGCACATCGGAAATTCCTTGTAATGGAGCAATAGTGACCCCTTCTGTAACTATCGCCAGACTTACACGCACTGCATTATCCAGTCGTGTCTTCAAATCTTCGCCACCGTATTCTCCTAGCGCTATTTCCTCAGCAATTTTCAGAGCTGCTTTTTCTTTTGAAGTATTAGAGAGCAGCTCACGCAATCTATCAGCAATATCAATATTGTGCATTTTTGCAACCCTATCTGACAAATCGAAAGCAATTTTGGATTCCACTATATCAGTTACATCTATTCCTTTTATTCGAGCCTCAGAGCCAATGTCAAAAGTTCTCTGTACATTCTCTAAAATTGATTCTTGATAATTTACGTAGTGTTGGGGGAGGGGCAGATTCTTAAGACACTTACGAGAGTCAGCTATAATTGTCATGTTATGATCTTCTAACCATCTTTTCTTATGGCACTTAGGATTGAAGAGAGCTTCTCCTCCCAATTCGTCTCCTTTTCTATCATTGTTCCAATTACAATGATGTCGGCTCCTGCACGAGAAATTTCACTAGCAATTGCAACATCACGAATTCCTCCACCAACTATGAGTATTCCGCCATAGTTTTTTCTGACAGCTGCCACCATCTGAGGCTGAACACTTTGTTTAGCTCCAGAACCGGCCTCAAGATAAAGAAACCGCATACCCAAGTACTGTGCCGCCAGCGAATACATAACTGCAATCCCGGATTTGGAATGCGGAACTCCGCGGGCTCTGCCAATAAACCATGCCGTCGTACCCTCGCCTATAACCAAGTAACCGGTCGGCAAGGGTTCTAAGTTATATTTCTTGACAGAAAGGGCTCCCAATGCTTGTGCTTCGGTTATAAAGTAAGGATTATCAGAATTGAGAAGAGAACTGAATAGAATAGCATCTGCTGTAGGGCAAACACCCGTGACATTACCCGGGAATAATATCACAGGAATCTTAGTTTGAGATTTCACAGTGGAGACAATCTGCATCAATTCTAGTTGATCTGCGATAGAAGAACCGCCAACCAAAATAGCAGAAATGCCAATTTGCTCGAGCTTGGATACAATAGTCTGGCCAGAAAGAAAACCCTCTGAATCGATAAGAGCGAAACATAAGGTTCCATGCTTCTTAATTTCGGAGGTTATGTAATTTTCAACTTTATGCTTTGCTCCATGTTCATTATATCGAAAATCAATCCTTCTCTCATTGTTGCTGCTATCGCGGACTATTTCAATAAATCCAATTGTTACCTTAATAATATAAGAGTTGTGAAAATTTCATAACAAATATGACGAGAGGCATGCGTTGATAATGCGTGTCGGAACGCAAATAATAATAAAGGTTAAGAGTGTCCAGCAGCTATACAAATGAGTATAGCTGCGGGGACTGAGTCAAATTCAAAATCTAATAGTCTCTACAATGAAATTTTATTAAAATCTTTATTTACTAGCCGGCAAATGTCAATAATCTATAAAAGAGCAACAAAACAGTCTAACCAAGAAACTATCTCGGCTGGAGCATACTATCGGCAATTGAAGCAGTGTCGACTGAAGGTTAAATCAGTTTTGTATTCGGTCTTATTGCTAAGACTATGCGGAGCGTTAGACAATCAAGCAATAAACACTTTGGAGAAACTTGCATTACAATTAGACGTGATATCACAGGTCCCTACAGGCAGTGATGTTGCAAAAGACCAGACAATCCAAGACATAATTCCGGTCGTAAATAAGCTTATAGATAAAATGTGCAAAGTGTAAAGGATTCTTTGTCAATAAGAATAAATCACGGCTTTTAGATGTACCCGTGATGTCACTGGTTCCTCTTGAATTTAATGTGCAAATATTAATGTTTATTCTAGTTCCATTTATTGTAGGATTAGTCGTTGGATTTACATTTAGGAAAATCAGGAATATTATGCCAAAATGGCACGATAATACAAGTGCAATAAGAGCAATAGTGTCTGAATACACGAGGAGACTGGAGAAACATGAAAACGCTATTGCAGATCTACGAGCTAGACTAGATCTAATACAATCAAGAAGTCATGAACATACAATGACCCAGCAATTACATTTTGCACCCATCAGGACTACAGTGACTTCTAGTGATGTGTCACAGGATCAATCACAACAGCCATCATTTTATGAGCGCAACTATAAAAAAATTGAGTCTACAAGGAAGACTAGAGATCGTATATCTGATTCCTATGACGTGCAAAATGGAACCACCGACTACGTATTAAAACTATTGAACGAAAGATTAATGACTTCTCGAGAGGTTCAACAGGCTATTGGAAGATCAAGAGAGCATACATCACGTTTAATGAAGAAGTTATATGAATATGGGTTTATAACCAGAGACACAAATACGAAGCCCTTTAAATATGCTTTGACTGAAGCCAGTCGACTTCGACTTAAGGAGGGATATCATGTGACACAAGGTGCTGTTTTGGATACTACTAACATGTCACATCACCCTCGTCCGACATCCACTCCAGGTTAGGATGAATTCTACTAAATTCCAATTAGACCTCATGGTGTATACATAGACAATACATATCTAGTCACATTTTGTATCTTTATGACTCTATAATTTTTTACGATGTGCCTAATTTTTCACAATATAGAAGAACCTTCTAACAATTGTGTACTATATATTGTAAATTAAGACCATATTATTCAGTAGCAAAAGAAATTTTGGTATGGATCAGACTGGGTTGTATTCATGTTTAATATCGTTAGTATATATACAATTGTTATCTGTGCTTAATAAACTCAATTTTAAACCTGTGACAGTTTTGGAGCAGATATGGCACTTTATAGAATTCAATTAATCGACTGAGGCAGATATGGATAGTAAGTCAAGTTATCAATGGTTCAGATAGAATCCAAATATTTTTAAAAGCAACAACATTATGTGTATCCATCACAATATGTGTGCGCATCACGAGAAAGAGGGACAAGGTCATGGATATAATAACCTCACAGGTGTTGCTTGGTCCATCCTCGTCATGGGCTTATCTTTGGCCGCTGTCACAGTCCTTTGGGTGTGGTTTGGGCATATCGGGCCGACTTTTTCTGAAGACGTTTTGTCTAATCAGCAAAGGACACTGAGAGAACACTTCGGTCTTCCTGTTCAAGAAACCAGCGATGATCCAGAAGTACTTCAGACGCCTCCTTCTCTTAGAAATACAAGTCAGAATCTACAAGCGAATATGAGCAGTAATAATAGTGCCACCACTGTCACTACTACCATCAATACTACGACTAACGATACTTCTAAAGAAGGTGCAGTCGTGCAAAGCGAAACTACTGCAGGGGGAACAACAATTACTATTCTATCAGGAGCCTCAGTCCAGGGAAACCCAGATTATGAACCAGATGAAGCCAAAGTTCCATTAAATGATAATATTGTGTGGGTCAACAAAGATACTGTACCACACACAGCAACATCAGGTACCGGAGCTCAAGACCCCAACTCTGGCAAGATTTTTGACACGAGTATAATAAACGGTGGAGAAGAATCATCTCCAGTACAAATTACAGGTGTAAAGGAAGGAGATGAGATACCATATTATTGTCAAGTTCACCCTTACATGACATCTAAGTTGACTGTGGGCGCGGCGAGTGCGGGTGGACCAATTACTGCTAGCGGCCCAACTGCAGGCAATGCCAGTAGTG
>DASTUU010000335.1:0-2145 GCA_035759485.1 Nitrososphaeraceae archaeon | reverse complement strand
AGACCTTTTCCAGTTCGAAAGGCTTCAATGATTTTTTCCTGGTCTTTGAAAAGTCCTGCTATAATCTGGTAGAAGCCTACTATATAGGCTGGGCTATTCTCATTTGTTAGCGCAAAAGCCTGCTCTTCTGGGAGCGTATATAAATCTGCAGCTGGATCGTATGTAACAAAGCCTCCAGCAGCTTGAGCAGCGAGCCATTCTCTTATTATTCGCGGATGTGTGCCTGTTTTTTTCGCTAGTTCTTCTGGTGTCAATGCGCCTGCTCCTGCCATCGCTTTGAATAAACCAAGCTTATCGCCTATGAAAGTAAGCAATGCGCTTTCTATGGCTCCCCATTCCCCGACAGCTCTTCCAATAAATTCATTCAACTTTGCCTCATCTACTACCATTGTTTTCATGCGAACCTCCTCTAAAGTTCATAGAAGGAAACGATGAGACCTCAATTATTTAAGTAATTTTCTGGTTCTATCTAAGGGTGAAGTCATTATTTCAGGGCTTTTCGAAAGGTATCTTGTTATTGCTTGACATTCCCAGCAAGTTAGTGCATTAGTTCAAACACTGAAAAGAATGATTGCTGGTGAGAGCGACTCAGACGTTAATGACTTAAAGAAAAGAGTGTAAGGCGCTTGATACTATCTTTAACCATGCCATAGCTCCGAGCTGGCTGGGGTCACTTCGGAGAAAAGGGGGGGTACAACAAGCAATCTAGCAAACAGCTAGTGACTAATAGCACCGTATGGCTTAACAAGAGTCAAAATCTTATTACGAATTATTGAGTCTGCGTCAGAATGCTTATCAAACGATATGACTAAAATAGACTGACCTTCTTGTCCTACAGGAATCGTTGCTCGCTTTACTTTTTCATAAGTTGCAATTACGTAGAGAGTCTTGCCTAGTTTTTCTTCGAGAACTCGTCTGCTTTCCACTCTCCAAACGGAGTATTTGATAGATGATGCTGTTTCCTCTTGAGTCAGTAAGGGCATTAAATTGGCTCGATACTTCGTCGCTAATATGGCTCCAGTCAAGGTTGCAATACCTACAAATCTAATAGATTCATCCGTACCCAATATTAGCTGGCAAAATTCTTCAAAGATTGTAGGCGGAGATTCCGATGAAGAGGACATTAGAACATAGAGCCTAATATCATGTACTCAGAGTTAACTATTTTTGTTTTATGGTTGCTGAAACTATGTGTGTCTCTATAGAAATCAAATAGGTTTTTGATTGTGATGGCGGGTTTACTACTTTTTGTAATCCCTGTATTTTAGCTGTCATCTTTTCGACTTGTAAAATAGAATCAATCAGTTGCTAGTTTTCATGCAGCAGAATTGACAAAGTATTGGATAGAGCCTTCTAGATTGCATAGCATAAGAGCAGGCTTAGATGTAAAGCGTAGACATGTAAAACATACCATCAGACTTCATACTATTGAACCTGCTAAATGCATTGCTAGGCTTTTTGTCAGACAAATGCCCAAAAATGAACTTAGTCTAATGCCATAGTTAACTAGATTGATAAAGATGTACTGGGTGGGATTTGAACCCACGACCTCAGATCAGTAGTAGCAGTTTTCAAGGCTGTTGTTTTTGCCTCCTATGTAAAGGGCAAATATTTTGAAAAAGAACCTCACTCTTCAAATCACGCCCCAGTCGATTTTCTGACCAAATGTTCTAGGCTGTATTACATTTAATGTGCACAAGAGAAGATTCTTCCCGTCTAACCCTTTATTGTAAATATCATCTATTTCAATTGCGAAATGCACCTACTAGTTGTTTGTAGCAGTAAAGCAGAATTGAAATAAGAATTATTTTAATTGTTCAGATGAAGGACAAGTTTTTGCCAATTTACTTTAAACCATTATTAGCAAGTGATCTCTCTATATTCTCTGCAAAAATATGAGAAACAGAATATTCTTACTAGGAGCAAGTCTCTTTGTTTTCTATACAATTGCTTTATCTACTCCAATGCAAGCAGTTGCTACTGCAGCAAACACGATCAGAGACATTGACTTTAATTCACCTTTTGATAATACCTTCAACCTTGGAAACCCCTTCTTGGTAGAATATGACAATACTACTAGCCTGCAACCACCACCGAACCCTAACTATGATTTCAATGCTGTTTTCTCTGGATATGGTATAATCA
>DASTUU010000334.1:0-9320 GCA_035759485.1 Nitrososphaeraceae archaeon | reverse complement strand
TGTTGCATTAGTACCAGCTGTTGCATTAGTACCAGCTGTTGCATTAGTACCAGCTGTTGCATTAGTACCAGCTGTTGCATTAGTACCAGCTGTTGCATTAGTACCAGCTGTTGCATTAGTACCAGCTGTTGTAGCAATATTCCGTAACGAAGGCGGAATCTGGAGCTCTTGGGGAGTGAACTGTTGTACAGGTGGCAATCCATATTGTTCATGTAGCTTTTCCTGTTGTTGTTCCATAACTTCTGTTGAAAAACCCGGGCCTTCATGTCCAAAAGACTCCCAGAGCATGATTATTGCAGCTAATGAAACGCCCATTACCAATATACCCAATGCAACGCCGCGCATATGTGGTGAGTAACCTCTGCTTCCTTCGTCACTAGAATGGGAAGACATGATCCTACGCTGCTACCTTATCCATGCCCCGTTATATACATACAGAATGTAAAAGTGAGTCGGCTTTCTTAACTAAGAAAGCGAGTTTTCCTGGGTCTATTTTCATGCAAATCACTACACAGCTTGAGCATGATAATCATAAGTCTGACTTGAGCTATGTTAATTAATATTTATCAACATGTAGAACATTTCTTAGATTTTGAAAAATAATTTTGTAGAGTAGTGAATATAATTCGTTACGCTCATACCAAATTGATGCTTGAGATAAAAGCTGCAGATTTTTTTACAGTATATTGATCCATGCGATGCCAATAAATAGCGGCAGAAGACCATTTCCATTGTAGCACATTGAACCGCACAAAGCTCATTACGATCGTCTCTATCGCTGCTATTTTGATTTTGATCGGAAGTCTATGGCAGTATTCCCCATTTCAATACGGGCTGAGGCAAAAAGTAACTCCCGCTCCAACAATTGCTCAAGGAGGAGACTTGTCAGATAGCATGTCTAATACTACGACAAATGCTGTCGAGATTGCAAGAAATAATAATTTGACTTTGACAGATCTGTTCAAAGATACTCAGCAATCCGTAGTTCAGGTCAGCGGTACAATTAGCAATAATCAGATTTCCGAGGCCACACTAGGATCAGGCTTTGTTTACGATAAGAGCGGAGACATAGTCACTAACTTCCATGTTGTTGAAGGAAGTGGGGATAATGACATTAGCATTACACTTGTCGATGGAACTACTTATAGAGCAAGAGTAGTAGGTGCAGACCAATATAGTGACATTGCGGTTCTTCATGTGGAAGATGTTCCCGCAGACAAACTAATACCGTTGCCAGTTGGAAACTCTTCTGAACTACTAGTGGGTGAGCGGGTTGTGGCAATTGGTAACCCATTTGGGCTCTCCGGCTCAATGACAGAAGGAATTATCAGTGGACTTAACAGATTGATACCAGTTTACTCGGGTCCAGGTCCATTTTCTGGTGCCGTCGCACCGGCTTATTCTATTCCTGATGTAATTCAAACTGATGCAGCGATCAACCCAGGCAATTCGGGCGGCCCTCTTTTGGATTTACAGGGTGAAGTAGTCGGTATAAATTCTGCTATCTTTTCTACTACTGGCGGTTTTGCAGGTATAGGCTTTGCTATCCCCTCAAACACAATTGCCAAGGTCGTGCCCTCGCTTATTACTACAGGATCATTCGAGCACCCTTGGCTTGGAGTATCTGGGATAGATATGACACCAGAAATAGCAGAGGCAATAGGTCTTGGGGAGCCAAGGGGATTCTTGGTTATTGAAACCACACCAGGCGGTCCCGCTGCTACCGCCGGAGTACAAGGAGGCGACACTCCAACACAACTTGGCGGAAGGGAGATTGTACTGGGAGGGGACGTTATTTTGTCGATAGATGATAAAGAGATAAGAAAAATAGACGACGTGCTTGGATATCTTCAGCAGTCTACGGAAGCTGGAGAAACAGTGAAACTTACCGTATGGCGAGATGGACAGATAATGGAAATTGATGTAACTCTTGGTGCGAGACCTAGCTTGCAAGAATCACCATGACAGTATAATAATTGTAGTTCACTCTACATGTGGAAAGGGAAAAGATATATCTTCTAACCTCTGCCTGCTTTTTTGATCTAGACTGATTAAGATTGGGTTCATATCATATAGAATAGGAATCTGTTGGGGTCAATGTAGCTGAACCGGTGATGTATTCTATATCCGGATCCTCATCCAAAATTTTGCCCAGTTCCTCCGTTGACATCCTTATCGCTTTGAATTTTAGTGTTTTTTCCTCCTCAACTCGAGACATCCTTCCATATTTTTGATAGATCCACTCCTTTTTTTGATTAATATCTAGATCTGCTGGATATACCACACTAAGGACCGCGCTGCCTTCCCAATCAGGATACCTCGTTTGATAATATAGAATGTCAAGAAGAAGGCTCTTATCCACTTTGGGCATCAATAATCCAGCCTCCTCAAGGAAGTTCTGGTAGTCTTGTTTTATTCTAACAGCAGCAGATAGAGTCGAGGGAGTAACCCCAGACCTTTTTGCGTCTACAAGACCGCTGTCATGGCTCATGCATTTCCTTTAAGCCATATATCTTTTAACAGTTGCATTAAATCCTATCTCACTTTAGAGGGTATATTACTAGTGTTAATAGTGATTCTGCAGCTACGATTTTGACTTACGCAAACTTGTAGTGATGCTCTATGAAGTCTCCGTTTTCATTCAGACGAACGACTCCGAGTTCATCAAAATCTACAATCGCTGACTTTGGGACAGCATATTTATCAGATGTTATAGGACCGAAAGCGACAATAATTCTTTCCGCTTGAATCGACTCAACTACTCCCATATCCTTGCCATCTCTAGCAAAGACTGGTTTGTTTACGATTCTCTCCCAGTCATCAATTTTTTCTTCAATTGGAGAGGTCATACCCTAGAAGTTCATACACTGCATACGATTTAATTGTTCCAAAGTTTGAAGGCTTTGTCACGTGTGCAAAAGAATGGAGACCGGCCGTTAAGATCATATTGTAATACGCTCAGGGCTGACACTTATGTTAAAGAAATCGGCAAGGACGTTACCGAGGGCAAGGCGCTAGGCATTGCTAAGAGCACATGACTATGTAGTATGCAAGTTCTGGTTCTTTCTTACTCCTACCATCCTTGAATTTGTTACTCTGTGGTTCCTATCTTTATGGTCTTTTAGTGCCCTTTTTGAATCAAAAAATTCGCCGCAGATGTTGCATCTTGAAATCTTTTTCACGCTGTCATACTCTCCGCGTTTTTATCTCTTCGATTCGCTCGACATCTGTTATTATCTCATAATCTGAAACATTTACGTTGGCAAAATTCGTTCCCGGCCCATCATACCATAACAATCGAGAGTCATCACCAGATTTATGTGTACATCTGTTGTTATACAATTGCTAGAATCTTATGAATCCATAACTTAGAATTCCAGTACTATGCAGATAAGAAACATCTAGAGTCATCGTATATTTCTTATAGAAGTCTGAAGTCTCGCAATAGCTTTGGCCAGTTTTGAATCCAAACATGCTTTTTAAATCTAAACCAATAGATTCTCTGAAATTGTTATGTTTTGCCGTATATTTAGTGGAATTACCGTATTCTGGTCTAACGTTCTCATTAGCCTGTGAAAGGATAATGCCTAAATTAGCCTCTTGAGCCATAATATTTCCTGATTTCCAAGATTATTAAGGCTTAGTCCCAGAAAGAAGAAAAATTGTTTTATGCCCTTGATCTAGAGCCAATTCGTGACATTCACATGTTCCATTTTCATTTGTGATGGGTTAGATGAATAAGGATCCCGCGATAAAACTAATCGAAGGAAGGGCCGAATAGAAGAGGGGAGTAAAGACAAACGATATACAACCACACTACTATTGCCCCCCCCAATCAAACAGCGAGTGAGCACTTTCTATAGAAAGGAGATCAAAAGATATACATTTGAAGGAAATCCAAATAACAACTAAACAACGTAATTAAGCTTCCTCTTCTTTTAAATTCTCACGAGAAGTTATTCTTCTATAGCAATCGACACAAAGCATCGCGCTATTGTAGCGGTAGATTTTCCTATTTGGGTTGAATAACGAGAATTTTGAAAGTTCCGCGGAGCAATTATCGCAAATCTTTTTCATCGGTCCTATAGATATTCCTCCACTTATTTAAAATCGACGGATACTCGTTAAATATTATAGCATGATGTGCAATAAAAGTTAGGTAACTATTTCCCCGATGTTATGCATGGGCATTAACTTTACTTATATACATTCTTAATCATAAACTCTCTTCCACAACAAAAATTAAGATAGACGGGATTTTACCCTAATCTATTCAATCTTTACTTCTCTTGCCTTAGGCTTTGGATGTTCTTTCAGCTTTAGCCTCAGCTCCAATATGCCATTCGCATAGGTCGCTTTCGCGGGTGCGTCGTCGAGTGTGACATCCACTGGAATGTCCGTATGATACTTTTTCTCACCCTTTTCGGCTCGTATTGACACATGGTCTTCAGCTATATTGATTCTAATATCCTGCTTTGTGACACCGGGCATTTCTGCTGTCAGGGTCAGGGTATTCTCTTTTTCGTCAAGTGTTGTGTCAACTAATGGTTCTCTAACACCGCTTTGCTCGACCAACCCTCTTGCCGATGGTCTAACATTGCCAAATTCTCTCATGCGAGGTTTACCATCAGGGCCTACGGTGATCTGATATCCATAGTAGTAGGGAAATGTACCAGTGACGTCAGTAGAGCCCTTCTCTCGTATAGTTCTGAACATCCTGTTCAGCATCTCCTCCGCTTCTGCGAACTCTTTGTCAAGCTCCTCAAACAGTTGTCTTCCAAAGCTCATATTCCAATCTTTCCACATTTGCTAGTTTACCTTACCAATTGTAATAAGGCTGACATTATATAATTCTTTTGGTGGAAGCAATCTTTTTATTACAAGCTCGTAAAATAATATGTGATGTAAGATGTACCCTCAGGCCCTATCAGTTCCAGATGCGCTCCGAGAAGTCCTTGGAAACAATAACGTATACCTAGAAGCTTTGCAACTAGGTATTGCTAACTATACTGCTCTGGCTGAAAAAATCCAACCTGAGATTGAAAGGTTGATCGGGTATAAAGTGAACCAAAATACAATAGTCGTTGCAATTAAGAGATTAGTAGATGCTCTAGACAAGAGCAAGTCACAGGACATCATCAAAGCGTCAATGGCTACAAAAGTAAAAATGTCCTTGACTGGCAGCATTATTGACATAAATTTTCAGAAAGAAAATGACGACGACGATGATGTTATGACTAATGTTTTGGATGAATTCTTTGAGCAAGAAAATCGATATAGCCTATTTCAAACTGACAATCACTTCACATTGCTGACAGAAGACGCAGATGAGATCCGAAAAATGGTTGCCAACGCCATAGAAAAATTTGGTGGTGGTGTTGGAAATATAAAAGAGGATCTATCCAAGATCACCATATCTTTGGGGCCTGATGAAAAAAGCCCTTACTATCACCTGTCGCTTATCTCAAATATACTATATAACCATCAGATTCCAGTACATAGTGCTTTCTTTACTCCCCATGAAATAGTCTTAATATTAGGTGACAAGGATGCAGCACGAGCATACGATTTGATTAGGTTGAAGATAGGAAAATAATAGCCCATTTTGGTTGGCCCTAATTCACAGCTCTTGTTGTCTTTACTCCTTTCATAGGTCTTGAGCCTATTTAGTATATGGTAAAAAAGTGGGCAAAAAGTAACTCTCCGTCTAGTAGCTCAATGAATGAGGTTTTCTATGTTGATAACAATTGGTATCTGCGAACCGAAAGTTTTGGCTAGCTGATATTGGTCTCTGCCCCCTTAGCTGGATATAGAAATGACTCTTCGTGTAAGTAATTAAACCTATTATGCTACTAACAGCTTTCATCTCAAAAAGGAATATGACATGATTTGGCGTTAAAAATCAACTTAAAGAATACTTACAATCAGCAATAACATTATCTCGGCACTAATTTTTGCAATAATTTCGTATTACATAACTAATAATAGTGTAAACGTGCAAATTGTGTACGTAGATAGAAAGCAAGTATGTCAAATGACAACAACTATTATTATGACGAGTCAGCAGGCAAGAGACTCGATCCATTCTCTGACTGGTCGAAGCTTATACATAGACCGGTCTATTCTATAGACGGCAAGAAGATAGGGTTTCTCAGAAAGATAGTTGCAGATTATATGGTAGTCAAGAAGGGACTTGTCACTCTAGATAAGTACTTTATTCCAAGGTCGTTGGCAGAGTCTGTGGGCAGAAAGGGAAGAATAAGATTGAAAGTTGATGCATACGAGGTTCGTACTAAATACTCTTATGCTAAAATGAAAGACTTGCTGACAGCTATAGAAAATGTGCCGGAACAAGATATCAAGAATCATCCGCTGGCCGACAGGCTGCAGGCACTACGCTTTAGCGCTACAAGAAACAGAGCGGCAGCAGTTATTGCATTTGTATCCGGCATCTTATTCTTATCGTCAGGTTACAAGGCAAATCTTGCCATTTACGATCTGGTAACGAACCAGATTGTAGCAATTGATGGTTTAAGAGACTTTTGGCTATATATAATAACACCAATAGGTGTCTTGGCTCTTCTGAGTCAGCTTGGGGGTGTTACCGTATTGTTTGGAGCTGGCTTCTTTGCCGCAAATAGGGTCAATATTGGAAAGTTTCTTGTACTTGTTGGAACAGGTCAAGGCTTATTTACAATTGTAATACGCATTCTAACCGAGATTTGGACAGGACAAATATGGAGCGCTAACAACTATATCACTTGGCTTACATCTTCTGCTACAGGACTTGGAATTTTGTTTGCAATATTGGCACAGTCGGTATCAAAAGGGAAGGGACAAAGTATTACTTCAAAAGCATTCAAATTTGCATTGCGACGGCAAGAAAGGAAGTAAAGAATATGATTCATCAAGGGTTATAATAATCTCCATGCAGATTCAAAATACAAGGGAGTTGATATATGGGTTCAGATGCTGCGGCGCCTTCGTTAATTATTTCAAGAATCATCTACGGTGTAAATTGGTTTAACGTAGCAGCCATATTCCCATTTATAGCTTTAGAATTTAACAAAGATGTCTCTCTGCTTGGTTCCATAACTGCAGCCTTTCTCATTGGGGTCGGCCTATTCCAAATCCCTGCAGGCATTTTTGCGGTTAAATACGGCCCGCGCGCCTCTGCCATATTTGGGATAGTAACATATTCAATGGCATCCCTTCTTTATGGATTCGCGTCCGAGGCGTCACAGTTAATCTGGCTACGCTTTATAGTGGGATTAGGAATGGCTTTTTTCTTTAGTTCCGCTATAATACTCATTGCGAGATACGGTAAGAGAGGCTTCCCTGGCTTTTCCATAGGCATGATGAACTCTGCTCACTCAATGGGTGGCATTATAGGCATTTTTGCTTGGATAATGATTGCACAAATCATTGGATGGCGAACAAGCCTTATCTTAAGTGGTGCTCTAGGTCTTGCAACGGCACTTTTAATGATTATAGCTGTTCCTAAGGACGAAAGAGAACTAACCGTTGAACGCACAAATAGAATCCAAGACAAGCTTTACAAACCCAGAAGACAAGGTGAGTTGAAAACCTCTAGTGTTTTAAGAATATTATCAAAGCGTCCTCTTATCTACCTTGGCTTTGTACTGATAGGGATTCAAGCAGCGTGGGCTTTAGAGTTGACATTCATCGTAGTATATTTGCGGAATCTTGGTTTCTCTGCCGAAATCACGGGTATTATCGCAAGTCTGCCTTTAGTTTCTGCTATTGTTTCTGCACCACTAATTGGTGGCTTTTATGATAAAATCAGAGATTCAAGAAAGGTTTTGCTGATTTGCGGAACTGGGATGAGCATGGCTATAGCTGGGATGGCAATTGACAGCCTATACGTGATCATGATATGTACTATCTCTATAGGATTTTTCTCAGGGGGTGCATTCACCGTTGTATATGAGAAAGCCCGAACTCTTCCAATTTTAGATATCGCAAATGATAAGAATAAGGCCTATTCGCCAACAGCTATTGCGAAAAATATCAACGTTGATAACACTGAAGATCCTTCCACAGAGTCTTCCTCTCACTATTTTGATGCGATAAAAGTTGCTTGGGTAAATGGGTTATCACTCATTGGTGTATTATGGATGCCTGTTGCTTTTTCAAACATTGCAACGCAGGCTGGCTATGGACTAGCTTGGATATTGTCTTCAGCCGTAATAGCATTTTTTGTGTTAGTTCCTGTATCAAAATTATCGAAACAAAAAACTATGTAGATATGTTGAAAGTAGCTATATCTGTTGTTCAGATGTTTTTTCGCCGTCTGCCTAAGGCATATGTGCACATAACCTCAAACGCCGGGAGCCCATCGTTCGGTTATGTCATCTATATTGAAAGTGTTTTGTTGTATCTCGTGATTGACTTCCCTCCTGGACAATTCACGAATGACCATACTACTATAATAGGTCCCCATTGTCTTTGTCATAATCATCGTACGTGTTATTTGACTTGATAGCGAGAATATGCATATAATGATAATTGCTCTAAGACATAAATTGCCAACCTTAAAGTAAGCTTATACATAGGGTAAAAGTGTCTTAGGAACATGGTTACACCATCACCATCATCATCATCATCTTCATCATCAACCCAAGCCGCAGGCTCTGAGGCCCAGTCCCTTCCAGACGAAGGCGATATTGTTATTGCAAGTGTCAGAGACATCAAGGGCCACGGAGCCTATGTTACATTAGACGAATACGGTGGACTCACAAGTTTTCTCTCAATAAGAGAGGTTGCTACTGGATATGTGCGCAACATCCAACGGTTTGTAAAACCAAAGCAAAAGGTTGTTCTAAAAGTTATAAAGGTTAACCGGACGAGAAGAGAAGTAGATGTATCGCTCAAGCAGATCTCAGGCGAAGAGCGAAAGTCAAAGCTAATTGAGGTAAAAAGAAACGAAAAGGCAACGGGATTTCTAAATTCAATTAAGGCAAAAGTAAATCTAAGCGATAGTCAGCTGAAAGAAATTCAAGACCGTATTCTTCAAGATTATGATGATGTTTATGCTCTTTTTGAATCAGTAGCCACAAAAGGAATTGGAGATGCAATCAACAAACTTGGTTTTGCTGAGGATGTCATTAAGGCGATAGAAGAGGAAAGCAACAAAATACGAATACCTCAAAATGAGATCAGAGGAATCATGGAAATTTCCTCCAAGAAGCCTGATGGGATTGAAATCATCAAAGGTACGCTTATTGATGCAGCAGGAGGTACTAAAACTAACCCCAGTACCATAAGTATTGCGTATATAGGAGCTCCAAGATACAGAA
>DASTUU010000333.1:0-2001 GCA_035759485.1 Nitrososphaeraceae archaeon | reverse complement strand
GTCTAAGCCATAGCCAGTAGGTCTGTCCAGTGGCACACAAATATCACTTCCAATTTCCTTTTCGAATTGTGCAATCACATTAGCTTCAATGTCTATGGATCCGTACTCCAGGACCTGATAGCCTCCCGAATCAGTCATTATAACTCCATCAAAGTTTACAATGTCATGAATTCCTTTTTTTCGTGCTCCATCTCCATAGTGTTCCAAAGCAATGTATGCATTGGTAATAATAGCATTGAAACCCAGGCTTTTCAAAAACGTGGGACTAATAGTCTGGCGGACTGGATGAACGACCGGGAGAAAAGCTGGAGTCTCAATAACTCCATGTGGAGTTTCTAACGTTGCTATACGAGCAGCCAGGTCAGTATGTTTAACCTCGAAGACCACAGGGGATCGTGATAATTTATCTGATGTGGAAAATTCCAAGAATATCTACAGGATCATAATTATACGGATACTATAATAAAAGAATACTTCTTTATGGACAATATTATTAGCCTGAGATGGGAACGTAAACTCCATAGACAGGAAGATAACTTTCATATCAGGTATAAGGAACGGTGTTTCCCAAGTCACCGTTCTCATATAAGAATATAAGATGAATACACGTCTATATTCACTTAGTGATGGTCCTGTTTTGGTCAATCCTATCACAGGATGAAAGGCGCATTCTTTACGTTACTGAGCAATAATTAAAGACAATGTGCCAACTCAATGAATTTTATGGTATCCTTAGCAGGACGTACTATGCTCTGTTTCATCATCAGTTCTGCACTAAAAAAGTGATGAATATAGTAGTCGTCAGGGTTCCCTTTGGCTTTGGAATAAACAACACTCTAAAATGATATAGGTTGTTTGGTCTCAAGTTCTCAGAGAACGTAGGATTTTGTAGCTATTGCTATAATAGGACAAACAACCTACTAGGTACGTACAATTCACTGGCGACCAAGGCGTAGGATTCTGAGCATCATCATTATTGGATTTATCATAGGATTGGTAAAATGGGCTTGAGGCATATTGTTTGATTATTTGTCCTGAAGTAAAGCGAAAAAAGAAGAGGAAAAAGCTAAAGATAAGTAAATGTATTTGCTTAAAAACAAATTGCAGCAATACAACAACAACAATGCAACAACAGTAGTAGGTTTACTAGCTCATTTATTAATTAGCTCAAACCCCTATTTTGAGCCGTCTACCACCTACACCAGCTGCTATTATCTGGATTCCCACTATTAATAGTGCTATTGCTAGTAAGAAGCTTACAAGCCCTGCTCCAATAGCAGGTGATACCATTATCATTATGGATAATACTATTTCTATCGCACCTGCAACAAGACTAAATATTCTTGACCACCTTCTTGCTGTCCTATCTGTTGCGCCATGATATACTCTTGCAATACCATCAAATAACAGGCCTATTGCAAGCAGAATAATTAGAAATACGCCAACAGCAGTAGGAAATGCCATAACTATTATAGATATTATAAGTACTAGAATTCCAAGACCAATAGTACCCCACCGCGACCTACCTGGAGCAACTATGCCTTGTATTATTCTCTCAATTCCAACTACAAACAAAATTACTCCAAGTAGAAGTACAATTGTGACAAATGTTGCAACTGGATACGCAAGAATGTATATCGATATTATCAGAGCTATTATGCCTAAGCCAATCTGAGCTGCACGTAACCAACCTGGAGACTTTGTTTCAGAAACAGTCATCTATATAATCAAAGCAATACTTGTGTATATTTATACGTTGCACTAGATTTATAGCTTGTTAGGCTCTATAGTAATTACTATAAGAATATCAGTGAAGATCTATCCATCTAATGGTATAGTAAAGGTTACCTTCTGCTAAAGCAATAAAATTGCACTAGAAATATGCGCACAAAAGGAAGAAAGCTGCAAAAATGATTTGATTGCTTTCTTGTTTGATCATGATTGCTAAACGGGAGGAGGTAATAACCATTATAGACCTGATGTCCATTTACGCAGTCTTAC
>DASTUU010000332.1:0-4061 GCA_035759485.1 Nitrososphaeraceae archaeon | reverse complement strand
AGAGCAAAACTTGTTCATAAGTGTAGAGGCAGGTTCAGGGTTGTTGATGATAATAAAGATGGTAAATATATTGACTGGATAGCGGATGCAAGCGATATAATACAAGTAGAGACATTACCTGTGACTGACTGACGAGGATTTATCTACATTTAAGTAAGGTAACTAACCCGCAGGAGACTCAACCAAAATGAATGAAGCAAGCCTGGAATTACGGTCGAGTCTAGGGCTTGCCTGCGGATATGGCGAATGGGTTCTTGGGTCTTTGAACACACCAATGATTTAGCCCCATAATATTATGGGAAAAATAATATTTAGCCATGCAGCAGAGTGGGCTTCAATACAATCCCAAGGCCTAATTTCCTTTTCCTCTCCATTTTTATTAAACTTTTCTTTGCACTCTCTTTCTGCTGGGGTAGTCCTGAGCTGCATTCCACAATATTGACAAAATATCTTTTCAGTGATAAAGTAAGTAACACTCGCATCTTCTGCCGTATTTCTTGCCAACAAAATAATGCGACTCGCCTACTACCATTTTGGAGTATATTCTCTCACATATGTTACGACAAACCATGGGAAAGAACCAATAACAGAAAAGTTGCTAGCGTTATAAGTAATAGCTATAAGTATGGGGAGGGAGAGTCTTGACCAGTCTAGCGAATTATTACCCACAGTTAGAACATAATAAGGATCAACCAATTCGCAGTTTTTTCTGGAAAGAAAGATTAGTAAAAATTTTTTTATTTGCTTGATGTCTTTAGAATGTGCCTCAATATCCAACTTACTATGACATTGAGATGATCGAATGTGGGGCGATTTCGGAGCTGAAAGAAGCCCATAAACTAGTCATAAGTCCTGCGGAGAGTGATAATATAATAGAGTTTAGAAAAGACAAAAAGTCTGACGCATTATTTGTTATCCCTGTTAGGAACATAGAAAAGGTTGTGCCAGTAAGACAGTCAAGGGGAAGAATAAGACAAAACGATTACTTAACTTTAGAAATTACATTTAAGTCAACGGTAGGAATTCAACCACAGTCACACTTAATTTCATTTCATGTTGACCAAAACTACATAGATTCTGTTCAATCATATATTCAATATCTAAAAGATGCTGAATATATCCCGTTCTTAAAAAGACAGATAAAAAGTGATTTGTATCCTGACTTATGTGCAGAATGTTTTGAGTATAGTTATGATTACATATTTCGATCCCAAAAGATATGCAAGAATTGCTATCTCAAACTCTATGGTATACGGGTGAGGGAGTAGGAAGAATTGATTCTTCAGGAGGTGTAAAGTGGCGTGGCTCTATCTTCTCTAGAACGTCTTCAGGTGGAAAACTAGCATTTCTCAATAATATGGTTGGAGTGTTTGAGGCCGAGATTGATGCTGATGGAAACTTTTCTGAGAAAATATGGGAGTGGAAATAGGTATAGTATAGATTAGGTAAACCGCAGGAGACTCAACTAGTGTATGGATGGACGATGTTGGTAGGCTTAGTTAGTTAGTTGAGCCTGCGGTTGTGTACGCGTTCTTATGGTCTTTCTTTGGGTATGAGTTCGCATTTAGCCCTATAATATTATAGAGTCAGTAGTTTTTTAGTTATATAGGCGAGAAAGGATAACATAAACAAGAAGAAGACATTCAGTAAGTAAGAAAAACTAACCGCCTATCCATTTTACCAAGGTAAATCCTGATTACTAAACTATAAAAGAAAGATCCTATTCCTCTTGACCTTTTTAGAGAGAAATGTACAGTCAACTAGGACTCTAAGGATATGGATCCATACCAAAATAGAGAAATCCCAAGTGTTAATGCATTGAATACTTGATTGGAAATAATACACTATTTGTCGTGTTTCTCCTATGGTAACACAATATTATTTACAGACCTTTTCTAATACTTTTATTAAATGAACGATAAGAAAAATAGGGAATTCAATGGATTAAATACGCAAAAACTAAACACAGTGTTTGAATCTATGCGAAACCATCCAGAAATGGCAAAAGTAACATTTTCTGTAAAATCAGAATGGAATGGTGGTTTTAGTGTTATGTCTACTTCCAAAGGCTTTCGTATCGGTGGCCAAAATATAGAAAGAAATACTGAATATAAGACACAATATGATTTTCCAAATCAACTCTCAGGGGAGGGAATAGGTCCTACGGTATGTGAGAGCTGCATGAGTAGCTTGGCAGCATGTTTGACACAAACTATTGTAGCCCACGCTACATCCAGAGACATCCAGATTGATGGCATTAACATTGAAGTGGAAGGCGATGTCGACATGCGTGGTTTTACTGGTATATCTAATGATATAAGACCAGGCGCTCAGCAATTTAGAGTGCATATGAATATCAAAAGCAATACTGCCTCAAAAGAACAAATAAATGAGCTGTATGAAATTGGGAAAAGGTTTTCACCTGCATTTGATACCTTGACCAATGGAACCTCAGTAGTTCTAGTTAGCTCTTAATCAAGTATCATCATCAAGTTGGAGATACTAAGGCTAGCATCTTTGGCCTAGTTGTATTGTATTGAAAAATATGAACTGTGAGTTAGAGTAAATGGATGAGTGCAAATTTTTTGTGAATCTAATCGTTAAGAGATAAAAAGGTTAAATGGGGTGTCTAGCAGACCAATTAATACAGCTACTAGTACCATAGGAGGGAATAAAAATTAAAAATCAGTTGTTAAAAAAATGTTAGTTTAGGAGGTTAAGTTTGTGATTTGGAAGAATACACAATCACTATCCTACCCTTTTCATCTTCGAACCGCAATTAGGACATGCAATTTCCCTGTGCTCTTTGCCGCAACTCATACAGTAATATTTTATTGGGGTATATTGTACGCCATTTATTGATGCTGAAGAAAATGACCTAAACAATCCCTTTATGTCAACTCCAGCTTTCTTTAACATTATTCTTGTTCTAATAAAGTTCAACAAAAAGAATGCACCCAAGGCTACAAGCAAGGATATGGGAAATGGTAGGACTAAAGATATAACAGCGCCCATAGCAATGTATATGCCCATCCACTTTAGCTGATAGATAAGAAACTGTTTATCGTTATTATAAGGAAAGCTCATTTTTCTATCTTCTACCAAGTAATATCGTATATTAGCTCTTAAGCCATTTGTGTACATTTTGTTGCAATGTGTACACTATTTGCTATGTGACTTTGCTAATTGCCATATTGATATAGCTAAACTACAGGACCCCCTTGAAAAGGCATGTCTGAATATTAACTAATATGCTGCATCAGGACAGCTATGGATTTTGCGCTTGCCTCAAAAGAAAGTGAAGAGAACATGGCCAAGTATATTCATTATCATGCAGCCCTATCTTGATTCCTATGTTCTTGATTTACATGCTTACTCAATTCATGAACATCATCAAATTCCCTATGACAGACCTCACATACTGGATGATGATGTAGATGTTCATCTCCTGCTTTTGATTCCATGACTAAAGATAGTGCAGGCAATAGGATTAAAATCTTATATTGGATTAATTGGGAGGAAAAGTATCTAACATAGCTTATGCTTAGTTAGTTTTATAAGCAGAGTAGACCTTATCTTAAAGGATGAATACAAGGCTATCCTTCTAGCCACCACTACAGCATTTCTAGCAGTCAGTTCATTTCTGATGATAGGTGGAGTTGGGATTCAAACAGCAGAAGCAGGTTCTAGTCCAGGTTGTAACCACAAAGGTGACGCAACTACAACTATAGATCCTAATGCATCTAACGCTGTGAATACTAATACACCAGCAATAACGCCACAGCCAACAGTCTGAGCACATCACCACACTTCATTATAAAGTCACAAGTTCTCTAATGCTATTTTCCATTGATTAATTTCAACATCAAACATTTTGAGTTGACCCTCAAATTGGTAAATATCATCTCTGAGGACTAACTATGATATTTATTTCTTTGAGCATACCATACAACTGTTTACTTTTTTCTCAAGGTTGGTTCATTGTGAACGTCTTACTGGTCTCTCTGCTTCAACGAAAGGAGCCAAAATAAAATGTAGATTTAGCTAGATAACTATAAGAA
>DASTUU010000331.1:0-1805 GCA_035759485.1 Nitrososphaeraceae archaeon | reverse complement strand
GGACGAAACGATTACTCAAATTGGACCTTTACATATACAAGTAAGTACTATCTAATTTCAGAAGGAATTAACGAACTAACTGCCAAATTGTCTTGTATTAATAACCCTGCGAATATTACAAAATATTATAGTGTAAATGTTACGGGAGTTGCTACATCTTTAGCGGCTGCCCATAATACTACTGCTACTACAAAAAACGTGACAATAGAAAATAATAATAATAATAGTAATCAAGCAAAAGTATCTACTGATACTGTAAATCAAACACGAAAGCAGACACTGCAAGTACAACAAGAACCGAAGTACGAATTACAGTCAGAGTCAGGGCCACCAGCTAATTCAGCATCTCAGTTATTGAAAGAAACTCAAAAGCAAGAAGAAGCTCAGAAGGAATCCAATAGAGATGGTCAGATAGCTGAATTGTCTACCTCCAAAGTTGTACCTTTAGGTAAATTCACTCACTAAAGAACCAGAAGATACAACTGTTGAGGATGAAGAAAAATTGACAGAATCAACCGAGCCAGCAGGGGAGCTTCTGGATTATTTATATGACCAAGAACAAATCGACGAAGATGAATTGAAGTCTACAGAAACATCGAGTCAACCGCAAGATTTTCCAGAACAGCAGCCATTAGAAGCTGACCAACATATAGATGAGTCACTGGTGCAGAGCTTCGGCCACAAAACGCAACCATCCCAATTAGGAATACAGCCACTAGAAGAACAACCTGTTTTATCAAATCAGCAGACAACCTCTCATGTTTACAAGTACTGGTAGAGACAATTTTTCGCCTTTATTTATTCAGCTTGGGACAAAAAGACAGTAGAACAGGATGAAAACGATTCAGGTTTATTTGGTATCTGAGCTCTCATCTGTAGCCCTTTTGGCTGCCTCCATAATAATTTGTGCTACATATGGTTCTATTCCTAGTTTAACAGAAATATCCAAAGGAGCTTCTTTGAGTATGGAATCTATAGTATTAAATCCTGCCTCCTCTAAAGAATCTTTGATACCTTGTGCCAATGCTAAATCTTGAACATCTAAGTCCATAGGCTTTAAATAGATATATTGTTGTACTATATAATAAGTGCTATTTTTATCCTACAGTGTTATAGAACAATACTCTAGGCTATCTTTTATGGCTTATTTTACACGCTTTTTAAACCCTTTACATTGTGTAAGATTATGTCAAATAATAGATAATAATAGACGATGGTAAGACTCTTGCAAGAATAAACTGAAGTAGCCACAGGGAAGTATTATTATGGTCCACTGGGTCTTGTAGGTCATTACAAAAGGTGTTTCTAAGTTTCCTCTTTTTTGATGGTGTCAAGGGTACAAGTTAATCTACTGTGGTCCAGATATTTTTCTTCTCCTCCTCTAGGCACCATCTATGTGATGCATTTCATGTATATTTGAGGCACAGCCATCTTCTTCGGACTACAACTTTTGGTTTACAGCCCCTGGATCTGTTGGTCCAAGTTTTGATAATGGAGTAGAAGTATAATCTGATGATTCATAATGTGTATCAGGCATCTTATGCAGCTTCAATTACTCCAATTGAATGACATGTAAAATGAGGAGAAGAGAAAATTGATCAATTTACCTAGTTTTTGGTCTAATAGCAGCAAGTTTAACAATCATAGATATTATACATCATTATTATCTTATGTCTGAAGAACAACAATATCAAATGGTCGCGAGTAAAAACGAATTACAGGAGGGAGGTTTGCTGAAAGTACAAGTGAAAGACAAAGAATTAGTGCTATCTATGGTTGAAGGAAAGGTGTATGCTATGGATAAC
>DASTUU010000330.1:0-18610 GCA_035759485.1 Nitrososphaeraceae archaeon | reverse complement strand
TCCTAGAATCAGTTGCTCGCAACCATGGGCCTTTCTGTACTGCATGTACGGCCTCAAAAGTTTATGTACAATATTCTGGTAAAGCACAATGAACTGCCTTAATTAGTAAGTACTGCACTTTCCAAAGGGCAATGAACTGCTTTGTGAAAGGTGCGATAGGGTTGGCCTTTTAATAAGTAGATCTGACTTTGATTTTGATTTGCTGATGATGACATGATTGTTTAATATAATAGATCAGAAATATTTTAGGTATTCTTCCTTATCTCAGATGTTGGATTTAGGTATTTTTCATGAAAATTAGTTATCTCACTCTTCTCGTTTTGGGAGGGATTTTCTCTGCTACAGCAATAGGCCTCAGCATAGCATCTTTTTCCAGATATAGAAAAGTAAGCCCAAGAATGGAATTAAAAAATGAAAATAAGGATAAGGTAAAGTCTACATCAGCTCAAGGTAATGATCTAGCTCAAACAGCTGTAGGAGAAGATAGTACTCAGGTAAAGGAAGTAGCAACTACCGGTATTGGCTTTGAAGCTGAGAAAGTGCGAAGAATTAAAAAATATAAATCAAATGGGAAGCCGATTTATGAATGACTATATTAAACTGTGGATATAGATATTGTCGAGCCAATGACATTAAATCTAGGTATCATATTTTATCATAAAAAGATCATGGTCTTTTCCATTTGATGGAGAGGATCAGTTGAGCCTGGGCTTTCACATCGTCCCGATGGGGGGTGCCCGACAGTGATTTTAGTCCCCGATGATATACTGGGTAATCAGTAATAGCACTTCATTTGGTGTCTATACCATTATACTACGAAACCATTAATAGTTACTATGAAAATATGAGATTAATGAAAGCATCAATGCCAACTAGATTCATACTGACCGTAGCTAGCACTGTTGCAATACTTTTGATATTTGCAAATATGACAAACTATCTTGGTTCTGCAGCTTTTGCTCAAGGAAATCAATCACAACCACAACAGGGACAACAACAAAATCAGACAGGTGGAGGTCAAGCAGGAGGACAGCAACAACAAAATCAGACAGGTGGAGGTCAAGCAGGAGCGGCACAAACACCAACTCTAGGAAAAGCAAGCCAATTACCACAGATATTGGGAAATAACACAGCTGTTCTTTCTCAGAACATACCTGTAGGCAATGAAAATGTATCTACGGCTGAAAAAATGAACAGAGAACAAACAAGTCTTGAAAATAAGACTGAAGCTAAGAATATGACACAACAACAAGGAGGAGGAAGCAGCGGCCAGAGCAATGCTACAGGTACGACAGGAGGAGCAACCAATCAAAGCCAACAACAGCAACAGGGTGGAGGTAATCAATCACAACCGCAACAAGCAACTGGTGGCGGCAATGCAACCAACCAAAGTCAGCAACAAGGACAAAACAATACTAATCCCTTGAGTAAAATTCCTGTGATAGGAAAACTTTTTGGTGGAAAATAAAAGAAATACCCTCTCTTTTTTCCTGATTCATTGGAACGCATGTGTCAGATACTATATGTTACTCCTATATCTCTCCTGTTCACGCTCGAGCCTGGACGTCACTATTCGTCACTCCCCTCTGGTAAGTAACAAGATGGCAAAATAAAAGAAACTTTCTACAGACCATCCAATTCTTTTTTATGTTCGCTAGCCATTATTCAAATATTTCAGAAGTGTTATACAGTAGCAATAGGGGATACGTAAGTCTCCAAAATATTGCGAAGATATTAGCTATTATACTCATAGTAACTTGAGGTCAGACTCTATATTTGCTATTCTATGGGATAGATATTATCTAAATCCCAGTGTATTTATAGAATACACTGCCACTATATATCAGACGTACTCTAGGTAAAGTCTACGGGTTCTTTGAAGGTCTTAACACCTTCTGAACCAGTTCAAACTCTGCTACTTGAATACAACTTTTCTTACGACTACACACTGCCTTCCAAGACTTCATAGTATCGGAGACACAAGAAATCGAAGTAAATTGCAATAGCGTGAATTGAGTTATCTTTCTTGACAATCCCAATCTTATCTAATAAAGCGAACAAGTTAATCTTGCATATTATTCACTTAGATTTTCATAATAACGAAAATAGCTGTAGCGGGAGG
This sequence comes from Nitrososphaeraceae archaeon, assembly GCA_035759485.1. Classification (GTDB taxonomy): domain Archaea; phylum Thermoproteota; class Nitrososphaeria; order Nitrososphaerales; family Nitrososphaeraceae; genus TH5893. The sequence continues at coordinate 16,488 of DASTUU010000330.1, read as the reverse complement.
GTTAGGACTTAAACCCATGTGTACTATCCATGTGTCGCACCCATCTTATCAATTTTCAATTCTACATCACCATCATATTTCGGCTTGACAGCTAGTTGTGATGGAGTATAGATTAAATGCTCTTTAGTAAATGAAGATAGTTCATAATCATTGGTCATATATAATGCGTAAAATGGGCATGCATCTACACATAATCCACAAAATACACATTTTCCAAAGTCAATTTGTGGCATAATAGACTTCTTATTTTGTTTCCATTGTTCATCTACTTTTACCATCCCTATTGCCTCTGCTATACCTTCACACGCAATGGCGCATAGCTGGCATCCAGTACATTTATCATGGAATAAAATATGTCTTCCTCTATATCCTGCAATCCCAACTCCACGCTTGGGATCAAATTGATAACCATCACCTGTAAACTTGAGCTTTTGTTCAGGATATCTTAGGGTGAATCTCTTTATGATAAGATGTTTTGATCCTGATTCTATTGCTTTAATAAATCCTCCAGCAGAGTTGGTAGAAGATCTGCCAGTTCTTGTAGTGGAGTTTGTATTGCTTGCTGGTGTTGGAAGAGATGCCATTATTTGTTATCGTACCCATTATAATTCTACTATATAGACTTAAATATATTCTGAGTCAATTATAAGTCAGCAATTAATAACTGTTGCTAGTTCAGGACAATGTAGACAGAGATTGCTAACGCCCAGTGCAGGTGCTATCTAGTACAGCAACAAATGCAGGCAATTGCCTATTCTGCGTATTGATAGCTAGATTGGCAAAATCCATAAATGGCTCTAATTTCATTGTTGATACCTGTCGATACTATATAGTAACAATAATAGTACAGAAAAGAAATATAATGCTGCTGGAGCTGAGTTAGCTAGAGATTGAATTCCTTAGACTTTATCAATAAAATGGCATGATACGTCAGAAGACATATTAATAAATCAAGAAACCAAATACTATTTTTGCTTAAACAATGCTATTAGTCATTATCGCGATGGTATTATTAATTTTATGGGCCATGTTTGGTTTAAACGAATCTCTAGCTCTAGTCCCTGCTCATGCGACGAAGATGTTGACTTTATCAGCCGGTAATGATACCATAATTCAATATACTTCTTCATTTATAGATGAAAGCTCTATTATGCATGTGTATGGTGAAATAAAAAATATATCAAATGGATCTTTAACAAGTGTAACTGCGAAGGGGGCATTTTATGATGATGAGGGAAAGCCGCTGAATCAGTATCAAAGATCGTGTGAGTTACCGACGGTAAGTTCTGGGGGGGTATGTCCATTTGAAATCTTGTATATTGATACAAAGACTACTAATACCGTAAAGGATATTAAATTATCAGCTCTGGGCGTTCCTACTGATAAGATTACACCAACCACATTGAAAGTTTATTCTGAGAACGCCAAACTAAATATCTTAGGTTTTTATTACATTAACGGCAGAATTTCGAATGAAGGGTCAGTAACAGCCACCGACTCAAGTGTAGTTGCTACGTTATATGACAAAGATGGCAATGTAATTGCCCTTGGAAGAGCAGTAGCAGAACCAGCAAATATTCCCCCTGGTACCCAAGCCAGTTTCGGTATCGCAGTAACAGAAAAATCGCAAGTATATAAAACAAAAAGCTACTCCCTCGTAGCGTACTCCGATCAGTACTTGTCTCCGCCGATGTCTATTGTGTACAAATAGATAGCCTTGCCATGTTGTATCCGGTGTGCAAGGTTTGCTCTAATGAAATGCAGCTTTTGGAAGGGATCCCTAAATGTTATTGGCAGAGATACAACATTATGGTCAATCATGTCGCGTCCTGTATCTACGTCATTGTTCTACACCGACCACAGCTGTAGGTTGTTAGTGATACGGGTTTGCAGCTGACAGCGAAACATTATAAATGGGGGATAAAAATTGGCAGGAATAGTAATATAGTACGTTTCGATAGCATTTCATGGGAATGAAATGTCCGAAACAAATATCTCTGGGTATCTTCTCCATATCTTGCCTGCTTCTTATTTTCTGTGGCAGCATAATTCCAAAAACTGCTGCTCAAAGTAATAATAGCACTATTGACCTTAAGATAGATGACAAATCTTATCCGATTACGTACAATATAACTGGGGGTAAATTAAGCAACATGACAGCAATGAAGGAGAATTCGACTTTGGCCTTAAAACTTGTTACAAATGATGAGGGAACCTTGATACTTACACTTCCAAGAAATATCATGGACTCAAAGAATCCACAAAATAAAGACGAAGACTACATAGTTTTTGCTGATGGCGTGCAGATAGGAGCCGACCAGATAACTACCAACAATCAGGTACGAACACTATCTATTGATTTTGATAAAGGAGTGGAAGAGATAGAAATTGCGGGAACACGAATAGTGCCTGAGTTTGGCCCACTCACCACTCTCTTGCTTGCAATGGGCATAGTGGGGGTACTAGTAGCTACTACCAAGATTACCAAGTTTGTCATGCCAAGAAATTCCTTAGAGTCGTGAATTCCTTCCTTTTTTGGAATGCTTGAAACTATTAATCTAAGACAAGCAAAATGACGTCGTTAATTGTGCATGTGTTATCATAAATCTATATCTCCTTCCTTTTACTTGCTCTCTCAACATGTTATATGTCATCATTAAAATCTACCATACACTTGTAAGGAACTACTAAAATAAACTCAGTGGAGAAGTATTGGATGTGACGATGCTGTTGCAGTTAATCACAAGAGACAACCAAATTTTGTACCTCTTTCCGCAAGAAATACCGAAGGATTGGTCGGTACCTCACATTTTGCTGTGTTATTGTTAATTATTCTTCGTCAGTGGAAGCTCCCCAGTTGTTGTCAGCGTCGTGACACTATACCTTGCGTCTTCTGATGATCAGAAGATGGTGATACCAAAGATAGACATTTGTCATGATACAGATTGTTGCCTTTTATGGTTCGACTGCTGCATTTTATGGTCCTTCTACTTGTGTGCGCCGTTTTCAAAGGCATTAACCAAATCTAGCTGTAATGCAAAAAAGATAGATGTGGCACCGACTGCAATGATAACGGCGCTCATATTATGAAAGGTAGTTTTTAATTCCCTCAGCGAATTCTATGATATGAAGATAATAGCCATAAACCTTTATATTTTGAATTTTCAATGTTATTGCTTAGAGTAACTTGTATAACAATAATGACGGCGACTACGTAGCACAGGTTGCAGCAAAAAGGTATCAGAGATACCTGAGAGAAGAGAAAAAAGAGGAAATGCGTTCTAAATGGGTTCACGATATCATGGCTGTTATACTGATGCTAATAAAACTGATAACCAATATTTTGCAAAATGCTAATATCAAAGGTAAACGCGTGATTGAAAAGGTATCTGTCGAATGAGCAAATACAAGCTGTACACGCCGTGTATATGATTGATCCGAGAAGAGATAATCTAGTCGAAATTTCTTTATTATGGGCTCAAATGCTATCCAGCTTTATCTCTTTGCATCCTCCGGTCAGACTGCAGAAGAGTTTTGGCTTATGCACTGGAATGTGCAGGCAGTACAGTGCAAGCATGAAGATTCCGAGCCCATTCTAAACAGCTTTTCATTATTATCTTCTTAACTGAATGACAATTGATGGTAGTCAGACGCCAAAATCAAACTCGATAGCAATTGACTTAATTGTAATACCCTATGGCTATGTTTATCAGAGCAAAAGACTCTTGATTTCATTGTACCTTGCCAAGAAGGCGAATACGAAAAGTTGATTACGGGAGAATTCAATTTAGAGACTCTAAAACTCTTCTAAGGCCCTCCTTTAACGCATTAAAGTTATCAAGTCTAGTTCTATCTTGTTCGTTAGATGGTAAGTTTTCTAACAAATTCCTTTTCGCTTTGTCTGTCATGTAATATACTGAATCAAGTATATTCATAAGCTCATCCTTGTTTATTTCGATAACTACAATTCCATTAGCCTTATCCACATTCAAACTTTTAACCATGTATAATTCTTAATCAATAGTGTATTTTATAATTTGGTTATATGAATGTCAATAGTGAACCTGTTATTATGTGGTATCTACCAGATGTAAGAATACAAAAGAAAGGTAGCTGTATCACCTGAATATTAGAATATGGTAGCTGTTAATTGTATGCCTGCTCAGACAATACAACTACCGAGGTGTGGATTGTTCCGCTACTCTTAGTCCTATCTTCTACATCGGGGCGGGAGCAATTCAACTACCGTATTCGTAAAACAAAAAAAGGGAAGGAGCTTTGTGTTGCCCTTTAAACTTTTCTGCCGTCCAGTTCCAATTATTATCGAGCAGAACGTTTAGGATGTGCTAATATTAATATGACCCTACCAAAGGTTATACACTCAGACGCTATAAGTCCCTTCGCATTAGCAACAAAGAATAGTGATATATTTGTCAATCAGTCAGTATGTGACCCGATGGAGTATACAGAGGGTTACACTTGTATGGTGGGGACAGGATTTGACTTTAGCTCTAAACTATAATGAGAAATATTGCATTTAGATATAACCATGCGGCTTAGGAGGTTTAGATATAGCCGCATACCACAACATTGACAAAATATACTTTTTGGTGATAAACTCAGCAACGCTGACGACAGACACACAGAAGAAATACCTACTGCAGTAACTACTAAAGAGAAAGCCAAGGGCTAGGTTTAAACCATGACACCTTGGATTATTTGAGTCAGCGTTACGAACTAATATATACCAGGTTGCAAGCACAAAAACAGAAACAAAAAGATTACACTTTACATAAGAAGGAGATTTACTAGTAATGAATTGGAACACCGTATGGCTCATCATTCTGGCTACCGTTATAGTAGCTGGCGTAGTTATGGCAGGTGAATTAATATCAGCACATGCACAGATAGCAGGGTTTTCACCATCTAGAGACACAAATCAAATTGCCACAGATAATGGAACTGACAATAACGATAATAATGATAACAATGGGGGATCCGTGGGAATAAACGCCACACTTACACCAACAACAAATATGACATCTCCACTTCGGACATATGTAATGCCTAACGGTTCTTTGGCCCTTGTTAATACCACAAGCGGTGAGCTAATTAACGTAACAACAACAATACCAGAATCAACTCTGCAACTAACTCCGACACCAACAGGTGAGGAGCCAGAAGAGAATCCAGATCTCGGAAGCGGGAACAGGGGCGGTGGAGGAGGACAAGAAAAAGGATCTACAGAGCCACCGCAACGAAAACAGCAAGAACCAATAAGAGACCCTAACGAGTTAGCAAGGTCGAGGGAAGAAGGCAGTCCAGAAAACCGACTCCTCTCTCCCCGGTAATTTAGCTTGGTAACCACAAATAAGCCAACTTACCCCTGCCTCCTTAGTAAGTATAAGTAAAAACCACAGGAGACTCAACTAACAGAGATAGATGATGCATTCTGGCAGAGTTAGTTAGTTAGTTGAGTCTAGGGCTGCCTGCCCTTATGGTCTTTGGGTTATACTGGATTTCTTTTTAGCCCCACAATATTATAGAGATACGTACTGCAGAGCTGCAATAGATGTTCTTATGAAAGGAATTATTTAGGTTTTATTAAAAAGACTCTAGGGCTCTATGCCATATGACGTAAACCGCAGGAGGGGGTGGACTCCAGGAGAAGATAAAAAGGTTGAATCTACCTGCGGCTCTACATATTTTTCTGTATTCTGCATCGCGTCCAATCTTACTTTGATATTTCCATCATATTTTAGTAGATCATATTTCAGACAAAATAGTACAGATTCCATAAATAGAGGATATTTCATGTCATATTGTGGTAAAATTTAAGCTGACAGCCTCGAAATTAGGAGAATTGTGTGCGCTAATATTTCTTGTAGCTGGTGTAGGAGTATTGTTACCATTTGCGGCAATTGCATGGGCCGGCGACGATAATGATCAATGGAGTAAAAACGAATGGGATAAAGATTCAATAGACGACGATATAATACGTGGAAATGGGCTGATATTCGGTACTAACCATGCCGACTTTATAGTTACTATCGAGGATGATACTACCATACTTACCGGGGATGTAATATTTGCCAAAGATGGCGATGATGAAATTCAGTCTGGCCTTTTTGGGGACCAAGTATATGGTGAGGATGGTGAGGATACAATTCAAACTGGATTTGGAAATGACCAGGCATTTGGTGGTAGCGGAAATGACAACCTTATTGGCGGCGAAGACGATGACTATCTTCAAGGTGAAAGTGGAGATGATCGTTTATGGGGATGGCTTGGTGATGATGCTCTTAGAGGAGGAAGCGGTGCAGACTTTTTTGATTGTGGGGAGGGTGTGGATGAAATCAAAGACTTCAGTGTAGCGCAGGGCGACGTTAGACTTTCAAATTGTGAAATTGTAAATACGGAGGATTAAGAAGGAGATAGGGCCTCTACTTTTAATTCATTTCAAGCAAACGCAAGTAACTGAATAATGTAACTGGCATACTACTATTTTAGAGTATATGCTTGCTCTCACATATGTTACGACAAAACATGGGAACGCAAAGGGAACTAAACGAGTTGGATACTACAAGATTAATTAACTCTTACCTATCGAACTATACGTAAGCCAATCTTTTATTTGTATAAATATACCTTCGTGAAAATTTGTTTTCAGCTTTAGTGCCGCTGGTAAAATAGTAATCCGAACACCATCCCTCCCTCGTTGTTTGTAGGATAGGGCTGTTGCATTTATGGCACTAAATGGCAATAATCATCCCTCACTTGCATCAAATCGAAATCTAGATAGTAATCGTTAGCCTTCCCAAGGTGTCCTACAGAGGACAAACTTACGTCAAAGGAATAGAGCTAAGCAGTAGTTCTTCAAAGTAAAAGTCTGTTACCAGCCGTACTTTATTATGAGGCTATTTCATAAGATTCTAGCTATTATGAGCAGGCTTTATGACATAATTGTATTCACAGTTCTATTAGGGATCCTTTACACCAATCCCAACTCCTATTTCTATTCTAGTTCTCTGAATGAACTTGATATAAGGCTGAAAGAAGCTTATGCCGTTTCCATGGGTGGAACCGCATGTAATTGCACCCTAGATCTAATAGGTAATACAGGGGGATTTGAATTACCAAATGTAAAGATAATTAAGAATGAATCCATTCAAAGCCAAACTGAGGGTACATTAAAATGGACTGAATCTAAACAACTAGCTGCTGACGGTCTCATTATTGGTGATATCTATGTTGCTAACCAATCTGCCGGCGCTCTAGTAGACCTGAACACTATGAGAGTTAAACAAAATCAACCTCTAGGTCTAGAAATTACAGGCGGGACACTCCCAGATATTGTAAAAGTGGAAGTAGTAAATTCCTCAACAGCTACCCATAACACAGGTTCAAAGATAGGTGATATACAAATAGATAAGAAGATATATGAATCTACTTTGCTTTTTAATAAAGCGATACCTACATCCAACCAAAATAGCTTTGCAATACAAGCGCCACAGAGTGGAGGAGAAGCAGTGTTAATAGCATCATTATTGTATAATAATAGCGGCGTCAGGAATGCCAATGGCGCTAACTATAATATCAACGCCGTACCCGCTCAACTGAGTCCACCAGACATTACGGGAATTTACATGGCGATACTGTCAATCAAAGGATAAACCAATTCTGTTCGTCAACCCTAAATACTATTCAACAATGTCATTAGGATACGTTTTTGGTCAGCCAATTGTTTGTACTACTTCATATCCTGTTATCCAATTTCGTGCTCCATTTTTCTTTGTCTGGGCTAGGAAGCTATAGCGTTATATGCCCGGCCTAAGTCGCTATCTAGCCCAAGATAGTGAGCAACTTCAGAGAACGAAAGACAAGAAATACAATAATGGTTTCCTTCTATAGTCTTTCATTATTCAGTTTGTTATTGATTATATATGTGCGCGAAATCTTGCTGAGTGCCAAAATAGGACTACTTTACCAAAGCGAACTTTGCTAAAGTAATTCATAGAATTCACCATCGAGATCTAATGAAGGTATGTTAACACGAATATTTTGCGCTGAACTCTAATATTTTAAGAAACTTGATCTTCCTCAGGTAGTCGTCACTAACGCAGTTGTCAAAAGTCTTAAATCAAATATTTTATACTATTTATAATATGGACACATATCCTAATGAAATAAGCGACTGGCAGGCATTGGTAAATAAACCCGTGTATGCAGACGATGGTGAGGAGGTAGGTATTGTCAGAAGTATTCAATCAGAAAACTTGGTCGTTGATTACGGCCCTGTTACCCCTGACCACTTTCTCGTTCCAAAAGTATCGGTAAAAGGTTTTGATAATGGTATAGTAAAGCTAAACAAAGACTCAAAATTTGTCCATGATAACTATAAGTTTGAATAGTTCGGCCTGACTAGGCTAAAGAGAAAAGGTTAAATTCTACGTTGAGTACGCATCTGAGGGCGTCAGTGTTGCCGAACCCGTGATAAACTCTATGTCAGGGTCTTCCTTTAACATAGACTCTAATTCTGTTATATACATACGTATCCCCTTGAATCTAAGTGTCCTATTTTCTTCTATTGTTGCAACACGTTGATATTTCTTGTATATCCACTCTTTTTTCGATTCAATGTCTGTATTAGCTGGATAAATCACCTTTAGCATTACGCTCCCCTCCCAGTCACTGTATGAAGTCTCAAACTGGAGCATATTCAGTAACAACTTTTGATCTACCTTAGGAAAGAGGCTCGTTAATTCGTTGAGAAAATTTTGATAAGCTGCTTTGAGTCTGGAATACGATTGGGATGAGAGCGACGAGGACGACGATTCTTTTGATTTATTCATTGCGGTCTCCTATCTACGTATTACATAATAGGAGATTATTTCATTTAACAGTTTTATTTTTTGATGACAACCTAATGCTCAATCCGTATCAAACTTGAGCATTCTCTTGGAGGTTATTGTTATCTTGCCAACACAAATTGCAATATTATAAATGATAGCATAATTATGATGGTTCGGTATGCACTACTACTCTAGCAGCTCCGGTTTTCATAATAATGCGATTTTGAACATGCGTAGCTATTTCATGTGCGTGTCTTAACGTGGTAAGAGATTGTCCTATCTTAGATTCAATTTCCACTGTAAGTGTAATATGCTGCTCTCCATTAACTTCTGTCATTGCTATGTCCTTACAATTAACTACGCTAGCTACCGATAAGGCTATATCTTTTACTCTTTCAATATATGTCTGATTAAATCTCTTCTCCACACCCATCGTAGGTACATCTCTGCCTGCTTCTTCTATTTCTATATGGGTAGTAACATTTCTTATCTGAGGAATTTCCTGCTTCAACCGATTTTCAAAAGACTCTGTAATGTTATGTGCAGTTGTTAGATCAAGATCTGAGTTCATCTGAACATCCAGATACAAATGTAGTTCTGATCGAAGTTCTGGATTTCTTTTATGATTTTGTTTCCTTTCGTTAGTAATAAATGATGCCTTACTAATACGTTTGGATGTTTGTTTATTTTCTGCTTCTTCCTCCTCGTGCAAAACATCGGCAAATTGGTGTTGAAGATTTGACATGTATATAGAATGCACATTTTTTATACCGTGCGTTTCCGCAGCAATTAATCTGATTCTGTCGTTTATCGTTTCATTGGAGTATTGTGTTGCATCTACATGTACCAATACATCAGAATTTGGTAAGACTTCTTTTACCTTCTCTTCTACTACTGTTGCCACCTTGTGAGCTGTGTCATGCGTATATGTTCTTGGGACCTCAATATGCATATCCACAAAGGTTTCAGGTCCCATCTTTCTTATGCGGATATCGTGAGGTCTGTGGACGCCTTCGAGTCCTGATACTGATTCAAGAATCTGATGGTATGCGCCTTTAGGCGCCTTGTCCAATAGCACATCTAATGTTCGTCGGCCAAGTCCTAGCGAGGTATAAACTATCATTCCAGCGACTCCAATTGCAGCGTAAGCGTCGGCGTTTGGGATATCGAATAAAAATACCAAAGATAGGCCAACAATAATTACTGCAGAAGAAAGCATATCAGTCTTGAAGTGAAGAGCATCTGCTTCCAATGCTTGACTACCATATTTTCTTGCGACTCTATGTAATGCTTTAGACCTTCCGAAGTCAATTATGATAGACACAAACATGATCATGAATGAGAATAGAGTAACTTCTGGTTGGATGATTTGAAAACCGACTATTCGCTCTATTCCCTCATAAAACACCCAGCCAGCCACTGCAAATAAAAGTACGATCTGAAATAAACTTGATATACTTTCAAATTTCGCATAACCATATGTATATGTCAAATCTCTAGGTCGCATCATTTTATGCACGGCGTATAGCGTCATCATCGCAGCAACAAAATCGAGTCCAGAGTGCAAAGACTCGGATAGAATTCCAAGGCTATTGGTGGAATATCCCACAACAAATTTTAGTATAGTAAGAGATGCAGATGCTATAATAGAGATAATGGCAACTCTTAACTTTTCTTCCATACTGCCTGTTTTCTCCTTCTTAAATAATAAGAAAGCAGATCTTAACGATGTTACTAGTGAATTTTTCTTGTCTACCTTAAGCCCATTATTGTTGTTATGATTGTCATCGCTATTTTTGTCATCATGACCTGTCACAACTACTCTTTGTATAGAATCGTCTTTTACATATATACCTAGTTGTACTATTTGAGGAACGAGTCATTCTGTCAACCTCTTCCTATTTTTTCTTTCTTACCCTCTGACTTATTGTCGAACTGTATGCTAACGTCTTCAATTTCATTGTTCTTTTGTTGGTTACAGTACGGTATATATTGTTGGCTGACAGTAGTTCAAAAGCCAAAAACCTGCTATTAGTAAATGGATACGGGAAAGAGGGTCTTACCAGAGTTATGAAATAAAATAGGCAGGTCTCTATAACCCTGGATCCTTATCTAGTACAAGAGGCAGGCAGGTACGTAGTTTCGTTTCGTTTAGTTTCTGTTATTATTACCTTATATTCTACTCTCCTTTCTCTTTCTTTGACCTTTTGGTCTATCAAGCACCTTACTCTCTCTCCTACCTTTTGCTCCTTTGGGTTTGCTACGTCTGTCAATCTTGGATTCTCGCTTCTTGATTGTCAGTTTTCTAATTTTTTCTCCTCTTGGAACTCTCTTTTGGCTTGGAGTTATTACTGCTGGTCCCTGCTGCTCTGGAAATATACCAAGAGAGATTGTATCTAACCTCAGCAAGCTACCAAAAGATGCTAGCCATTCTACTTTTCCAGTTACAGACTTGGCCATCTCTTCAGTAGGCGCAACCAAGTATACCTTATCTAAACCGCTTCTTAGTCCGCGCATTATTGCTTCTTGTATTTTCCTCAATGATAATTGATTATCTGCATAGTCTTTAGATATTCTTTCATCTGATTTTAGTACAATAAATCCACAATTAATTGCAGGTAAACTAGGATGTATGTTTATTCTGAAAACTACATCTATTGGTCCTGCTCCGACATCCTTATTCTCTTCTAGCTCAAAGCCCCTTTCTTCTGCTAGCCTGATGAGGGTATCTAAATTAGCATTCCCCTTATTTTGATTGATTTCCTTTTCGTTTGTAGATAACATGTCTATTATATTACCTCCCCTGTTTGTGTACTATCTCTTTCCCTAGCTCTTTTTACTCCTGTTTTTGATACTAGATTAGAAGGTGTAAACTGTTACATATTTTCGTAGTGGTAAAATACTCTTGTCAGGCATTGATTCAATTGAGTTGCTTATTCTTTTAGTATTTCAGAAGGAACAACTATTACCAACTTGTCCATTAGATTAATCATAGATCTTGCAATTGCTTCATTTATTGAAAATTCTGAAACTTCTTCAGGTATGCATATAAATCCTAATCTTATATCAGGAAGGGATTCTGAACCTGGCTTAAATGTCCAGCAAACACGAATAGGCCCCGCACCCAAGTCATAATTTTCTACTATTTCATATCCAAGATTACGTCCCATTTCTATAATAGGGGCTTTCAGGGTATCGATCATCTGTAGTCTTTTTTGTGATCTGCTCTCCTTGAGTTTCGGTATCCGGTTGTTGATTACCCATTACTTGCATTTTTCTGGCCCAGGTGCTAGCCAGTGAGTATTACTGATCCTAATTAGAATTAGTTTCGTACTTCCTCATCTAACTATACTAAGAGCCACCGAAGTAAGTATATTTCATAGTAGTTAAGAATATACTACATTTCATAGCCTTGCAATGCCCATTTACTACTCAGCAAATGAGAGAGAAAACATTGTTTTTGTGGTGTCCAGAGTAACGAAAAAAGGAAATTGAACATGCAATAAAATTAGAAAATTGCTAACGCCAATGATATTTGAAGCAGAATGAAGATAGTTGGCAATATTGACTATGAGTGTGTTTCGAATCATTATTTATCTCTGAAGCAAATGGTTATAGGGGTTGAAGTGTTTTTTACTACCATCATTCATCTTCGGGTTTATATCTTTTGATAAACTTTTTATTTAATAATCCGTCTTCCTTTTCTCCTATCATAGGTACTAGGCTCATCCTTGTTCGATATTGGAGTAGATGGATGGCTTACTTTTCTTGTAGGCTTTGGCCGTTCATCCAATTCTAATTCTTTTGCTTCTTCAGTGCTGAACCCTGGCTCGTTAATCTCTTTCTTGTCACTCATCATACATCACATAGCTATATGGCGTAAGAAGGTTTGTATACAAAAATTCAACTCTCGTTTTGATGTACCCGGCTGCTCAGTTCAAATATTTAACCCAGCGTAAATGTATCGCCTAAGGAGGCTATCCCTCGTGAATTTGCAGCACTACAAATTACTACAAATGAAGGGTAATGCTTCTAGTCTTGTCTTAGCGTTGTCCAGGACCAGAATATGATATAACATCAATCAACGGACCACAACAAAGCGGTGTAACTATTGAATTTCTGTCTGTATCTAGGGATAAGTCATTTTCGGGATATGCGACCATCGATGATTTGTTTGTCTCTGATTAGCAGGATAATTAAAATAGGAAAAGCCAGTCCTATTAAAAGCATTATTTCTGTAGTTAAGATTATGAAGAACCCTATCATTATCATCCATGTCAAGCATGTTGTAATCATGTAGTCCTTAGTATTGGCATACATCTTGTAGAAGGAACTTTGATGATGAGAGTATTATAAGGCTTTAAGCCAGGCTATTAGCCATCATAGCTTTTAACCATAATACCAAAGTATGTATAGCAATTGTGCTATATACAAAATAGCTTGGGGTCCAGAATGTTGCGACGATGCTGGATTCACAGTTCATTCCAACTAATGCTGCCGTAACTGCAAAAATTTATGGAGCAGCTACACAAAACTTTTTCTAAGAAAGAAAAGGTTTGTTCAGTATTTATTATTGGTGCTGTATCTACTAATATAGTAATATATTGAGGCTTCTCCCTGCTATAGCCTATGAACATGCTGTTCGACCTTGTTATCAGCATATGTGTTAAGATGTTCGGTATTACTTACAACTGGCTGGACAATAATATGATAGCATCAACCTTTAATTTTCTAAGAACTTTTGAATATGCCATAGTTATCTTCTGCGCAATAGGATTTTTGCTTGTCACCGTATTAATAACGCTAAAGCAAGCAACAAAACTGCCAAGATCATATGTAGTTGAGGTAATTGATGTTTATGGACAGAGAGTCGTGCCTGAAGGTCTAAGGCTTGTTTTTGCCACTTATGGGGCCGCGGAAAGTTACTCCCGTCTCTATCGCAGTATGTATAGCGAACAATACGAGTTTCGCGTGCTTGGACTTAAGTAATAAAAATAAGGCGGTCAAATAGAAGGACAAGCACCCACAGAGGATTAATGCTTTCTACTGACTCACTTTTTAATCTCGAATAGTACAATACTTATTTATAGCAAGGTTAAAGCCAGGACTATTTGGTAATTCCTCTTCGCTGCTTAGGGGATTGGGCTACTCTATTATCGTGTTTTTCTATTTGGTGCACCAGCCATGGCTAATGTTACAGTTTGGATTTTTATCCTATATTTTACTACCTAAAACAGATTATATACAGCAAATCTATAGTTCTGCTTCGTTCTTGGCTTGTATTTTATTATCCTTTTAACCGTCCTCTCTACAACAACACTATTTGAACATCACTTTTTAAGAAACCCTGGGGTAGTCAAAATAGAGAAAGATGCATAAGATGGTAGCTGAAGATAAAACATTTTCTAAAATACTTGTGGCTGTAGATGAATTAAAGACATCTACAGCAACCACAAATAGAGCAATAGATTATGCAGTAAACATTGCTCAAGATTATGATGCACGACTAATTATACTTCACGTCATTAGAGCTGATGTTAGGGTGCATGGTATAAATCCTCCACGTCATGTAATTGAGATGAAAAAAGAAGCAGAAGCTAGTTTTGCTAAAATGATAGAAAAGATTCATCAAAGTGCTGCCAGAAGAAACGAGGAGACTCTGCAAATAAAAACAGACATTATTGCTTCTGTTAGAATTGCTGATGCAATAGTAAGTTATGCTAAAGACAAACATGTCGATTTGATTGTTGCTGGAACCAGAAGTAGGAACAAAATCAGAAGTGCATTACTTGGTAGCGTTGCCTCTGATGTAATAACGTCTGCTCATTGTCCAGTATTAATAGCGAAGTAGACAAAGGGATACCAATATTACTTCCTCGGACTCTATCAACTACTATTTATTTTGTTCACAAACAAACTAGCTATGATGAATGGCCTTCATTAATAAAGACCTCATTTTGCTTAGACCAGGTATGACAAAACTTCTGGCAACAATAACAGGACAATTCAGCCCCTCTAGTAGTGAAACAAAATCTTCATCATCAAATACACTAAATTTACCAATTCTTTTACCAGCTACTAGCAAGTCTGGCTGAGAATCATTAATTGAAGATAAAATCAACTGACAAAATTCTTGGCTATCATTTTGGGTTATATTTGATACAAAAACCTCTCTAAATTCCACGCCAATTTGTTCTAAGTACCTCACATGCTTTTCTTTCTCTTTTTCTTTTTCGTACCTTATATCTTGATTGTCAATCCTGCTGTAACCTATGTGCTTTCCTTCTTCCTTCTTCTTTATTGATAAAACGGTTGTCTTGAAATTTCCAGAATGCTCAAGCCAACTAGCTGTTTTCAATACCATATCTGAATGGTCTCCTCCATCATACAGAACAACCAAATTTTTCTTCCTTTTTCTTTGATCTTCCTCCTCCCCTTCATGTTCTTTACCTTCTTTTTCCGCAACAGAACCCTCCAGTGCAAGTTCCTCGTCACTGACTCCGCCTGTCAGGATAGCAAGCATATTGCATGTAGCAAGAGTTTGTAATGTCTTGTTTTTTCTTAAGGTTTCATAGTCTGTAATCAGAAGGCCAATTCTCTGCTCTTCAATGGTTGATAATATAGCTTCATTTGCATCGTGTGAGATTCGTACAAAATAATGGTTTGGTATATTGTCTTTATCTATTATCTTCTCCAAAGGTTCGAAATCCTTTGCAGCCCTTTCTGTAAACGCAGTTCCCGCAGAAAGAGGAGTTTGATGGGGCACTGTAATAACTCTCAAGATATTAATTTCTCCATCATTCTCCTTTGCAACTCTAACTACATATTTTGTTAATCTGTCAGGATTATCTGGAGTATAAGGGATTAAAATCCTAAAATGCTTTCTTGTTAAATCTCCCTCACTTGTAATTATTGGTGCGTAATGCTCTATTTCCTTTCTGAAAGTATATATTCTATAAATAGCAAAGCCTATTGCAATCCATAAGACACTAATAAGCCAACTCGTAGGCTGGGAAATTAAAAGATAAATTGCAAGTCCTAATTTCAAAAAGATGCCAATAATAGGTATAATGGGGAAGAACGGAGTCTTAAAGCCATAGTGAAGCTTATCACCATGTATCCTTCGAATGGTAATGACAGCGATATTTACTTGGGTGAATAAAAGCAGGAATATAACACCTGCGGCAAGTGCTATTTGAGCCAAAGGAAGCGCATAGGCCATTACCGCCATAATAATAGCTGATATTATTGTAGCAACGTATGGAGTTTTGAATTTGTGATGAATATTGCTTAATTGATGCGGTAAATTGTAGTGTCGACCCATTGCAAAAGCTACCCTAGCTGAGGAGTAAGTAGTGGCATTTAGTGCAGCCAGACTGGAGACAATTCCACCTGCTAGAATAATAAAAGAACCGTAGGGCAAAAATATTTCAGCAGCCTTACTTATTCCTAAATCACCATATTGACCTATAAAATTCCATACTGGAATGCCTCTTGTGTTTTGGGGAGAAATTGCACCTATAGATACAAATGCCACCAGGCAATACAATAATACTACAAGTGTAAGAGAAATGAAAATTGCTCTTGGTATATTCTTCCTTGGGTTCTTTACTTCCTCTCCTGTTTGGACAATTAT
>DASTUU010000329.1:0-1908 GCA_035759485.1 Nitrososphaeraceae archaeon | reverse complement strand
AATAAGGAATGTTATAGAACGCAGCAAGTGCAGCTGTTTCAATATTGAAAAAATGTTCGGCAACAACAAAAACAAGGATGTTATTTATGTACGACATAGCAATGATGCCGTTAATTCTTGTTGCTATTGACTTTTCTTTAACGGATATAGCCAGCAAATACCCGATTAGCGAATAAATGACAAAAAGTAGCGATGCAGAGATCAAGGATGTTAGAACTAATGATGAATCAACAAAGAAGTATTGGGAGAATCTTGCAAACATGGAGAAGTTAATTAACATGATAAAGATTACAGAAAGAAATAGCGAATTGCCTGCAACAAATTTGGAGACCCCCGGAACATATCTTCTTGTACTCCATCCAAGAAAGAAGGGAATGAATAATGCTGTCACGAGAAGAAAGCTAATATCATATATTGGTATTACAAATTCTTCAGTATCTTCAAAGAATACATAAAGGAGTAAGGGTAGTGTTATTGGGACAACAAGAGAAGAGATCGTCACCAAAGCAGCAATTGTGCTTATCTCACCGGCCCCTATGAAATTGATGGCAAATGGTGCGCCAAGCCCAGTTGAAATGCCACTCAATAGGGTTGCAGGTAAAGCTAGTTTCGGATAAACTAATGATGTTATGACATAAACTATACACGGTAAAAGGACCAGTTTACCTATTGTAAAAACCATAAGTGTCTTTGGTTTGCGAAAAGTTCTAACCAAATGTCTGGGATGTAGATTGATTAGATTTACGTACAATAGACCGCCGAGCCAGACTAACATGTAGGGTTCAAAAGACATACCAGTTTTTGGAAATATTATTCCTGCGACTATAGCCCATGCTGTGCAGAGCAGTATCACCATGCTGCCTATACCTCCTCTTCTTATTGGAGAAAGATCGTCAGAATCACTTAGTCCGTCTCTCATTGTCAATTATTCAGAATAACAAGGTACCTTATAGTTTTGAATGAACCAGATTAGCTTGTTCTAGCTCAGCGTTTGGGGCAGTTTGACTCAAAGTCCGTCGTACCTATCGAGTATGGCAATCATTTTGTCTAGTATAATCAAAGCAGAGAAGAATCGACATAGCTTCAAAGGTTTAGACGAATCAGGATGTCGCATTCTTGTAAGACTGTCGTTTAGCGTCCACATCATCTAGTTGACATATTCTGGTTTAATATAAACACATTAGTATTTACGTTAATGATATCTGTAATCATTCCTTTCCACGGCCTAATTGCTATTTCGACAATGTATCAGTGTCGTTTCAGTGCTAATGACTAGCCTACCATAGACCCAACTACTCCTGTCTTGAATCACAAATGAATAATTATGGAATAACAATAGTCTATTGATGTGGTCAACATAGCCCTTCTTCAACTGCGGCAATATGACAATCTTGGTGGCTTAGAATATAATGAGAAAGCATTTGAGCACATAAGAAAGATGATTCATGACGCCTCTTATGACCATAAGATAGATGTTATCTGTCTGCCAGAGTTGTGGTATACAAAACTTGTAAAAGATTTTGAAAAGGAATTTAGAACTATTATCAGTGCAGCCAGCGAACATAATGTGACGATAATACCAGGTGCATTTACAGAAAAAATTGCAGGCAATGTGTATGTGTCCTGTCCTGTCATTGCTTCAGATGGAAGCGTATTGGGAAGACAATTCAAGATTCATTTGTTTGGCACTCAAAGAAAAAGATACAAATCTGGTTCAAAGATAGAGATTTTTGATAATGGTAAGTTTAGGTTTTGTGTAGTCATATGTTATGATGTCGTATTTCCAGAAGTAGCCAGATCCGCTGCATATAATGGGGTCGATATGCTTTTCTTTCCATCAAAGATACTGAAAGAAGGTGTTTACCCATGGCATATGTATTTGCAAGTTAGAGCTCTTGAAAATAGAAT
>DASTUU010000328.1:0-3617 GCA_035759485.1 Nitrososphaeraceae archaeon | reverse complement strand
TTTCTAATGGCGCCTCCATATACATATTGTTGCTCTTTATAGCTATGATGTTATCAGCTGCAGGAGACACTGGATTTGCATATACTTCAGCATTTGACATAACTACAGTTCAAGATTATGTATGGATGTGGAATATCCTTTATAATAGCGACCATCTGTGTTTGGCTGCAGCGGTAGTCGGCTATAGGCACCTTTTTTCCTTTGGTAAAATAAACACCTAGTGTTATAGTGTTATCGCTAATTCTGGTGGAAAATTTATTTAGCAAACTTCGGGGGAGCATAAAGCCTAATAACAAGAGAAGAAATGGTATTGCATGATAAGCATGACTCTACCTTGTGCTATTGGTCTTGTTTCGATTGGCCTTCTGGTGTTGCTAATGCCTTCACACACGACAATTCAAAATAAGATAGCAACCACTGCATTAGCACAACCATCTGACGGTGCAGGGAAAACATTTGAAATGGACGGACAAATAAGCTCTTTGGTACTTGGAATGCCACCTAATACCAAGACTGTTGATATGACTACGGTACCGAAATTTATTTTGTCAGGTGACTGGGGTATGTATGTAAACCAAGGAAAGTTAGTAGACTTTAGGGCAAACTTTTATACTGGTCCTATAAATGGAGCTGAAAATCATACCCATCAACTAAGTAATTTTAGGGTCAATGAAAACACTCCTATCCAACTTAGTCGAGACAAGAGTATGTCCATCTCAGGAATTCTGGATGTTGGAACGAATGGGCAAAAAGCATGGGATAATGTAAATGCAACAGTAGACATCTCCAAAGGTAGAGCAATTACGATCAGTTTAGCTGATGAGGATACTGAGCGACATTTCATGGGACAACAAATTTACGGAATTGTCAAAGGATTGATAATATAAGAATTATTGGGGAGGCTGAAGGTTGCTGATGTGGAAAAGTGATATTGATGACTCAAGCATACAATCCCAAGTCTGTCCAGAGAGGTTTTTATACGATCTTATATAGTAACCAGGCAGCTAATAAATCCTATAAAAGTAACAAAATTACTGAAACATATGTGTAAATACCATATTATCTAGAATGTGCATTATGGTTAGAATAGAAAACGATGATGATGTTAGGAGAATATTAGAATCCTTGCTGAACCAACTTGCATCAAGAGACATACTTGATCATAATACAATTCAAAATGTAGTTAATGAAGGAAAACACAGTACAATAATCGATTCATAACTAATACTTTTCCTTTGCGAATTGGCTGCTAATTAAGTTGTTTAACTTCTGTATGGCAACAATAACAACAAAATGAAAGTCTCTGTTGAAAATCGTGAATTTACGATAATTGTTGAAGAGGAACCTGAAGGCAGAGGATTTAGTGGTCAGTGCAAAGAGTTACCTACTGCCATTTCGCGAGGAAAAGATTTGAAAGAATTGGAAGTAAATATTAAAGATGCTATCCAATTAGTATTAGATATCCAGGAAGATAGATTTTAGCCTTTATGAATACGAAATACCTGCTTACACATTTGGATTAACATAGAAGTCATGAAGCCTAAATTCAGTAATGCTGTGGAAACATAATAATTTCATTTCAGGTTATTATCACTGAAACTTTCGATCTTTAACTGAATTGTCCTAAATTGGTTGTAAATGTTAAAGCTGCATGCGCCTGTCGCGTTATTTACTTCTATTACTCAAATCCTCGGCAAAATGGTGAGGGCTTTTTCTGCTTCCAAAATCTTTCAAGCTTGGGTAGGTTCATACTAGACTTCCTGACTTTTCGAATAATTATAGACATTCTAATTGTTGTCTCAGGCATGTAATGTCATAAAGTCAGCTCTTCCAATGCGAGGATTTTTGGGCGGGGTTGACCACTAAACTATTATTCTTACTGTCATGTCATGTGTGATGCCTCTTCTTGCTATTTGCTAACCGCATTTTACAATCACAAACAAATTTAAACAACCCGCTCTTCTTCTGACAGGCTTCTCTCCCCTCAACAACATATTTATTTTATCTTCTTCGAATCCAATAATACAATCTTTTTTCTCAGATGTACCGGCATACAACGTATTACATTTAATTAACTTCATGCCCACCAATTCCTTTTCATAATCTTCTTAGAAGAGACTTCTGTTATTCTTAAGTCTTAAATTCATATTCAAAGAGACTGCCAGTAACCTCGTCGCCCTCATAGTAACTTCATCCTCATAGTTGTCATTGATTCAGTTGGGCTGTACAAAAAGTGCGATTTACGAAGTTAGTGGTACAAATAGAACTGATATTGGTTTGAGTACGTGCAAACCTCGTTAGATTATTTTTGAATAATCAGACTTCGGAGATAATGTCTGGATAAATTCTCAAGTCCTTGTATTCGTTACATACCCCCTACGAAGTTCTGACCTGGTTTGACATTTTTATACAGCTTATGGTATTAATGAGATGGTGCCTAGCTATTTACTGGCTTATGATGCTGACTGTGGTCCTTGTATACGGTTTAAGCGTTTGGTGGACTTTCTTGACGCATATCATAAAATAGATTTCGTGTCCTTAACAGACGCAAATGAACACGGACTTCTCAACAGAATACCAGAGTCTCTTAGATTCGAATCCTTTCATCTCATCTCGACTAATGGAGACATACAAAGCGGATCAGATGCCCTCTTAGATTTAATAGGTCTGTTTCCACTAGGGAGTGCCATTTCGAAGATAATTATATTCCTTCCCGGCGGAAAACAAACGATAAAATTTCTCTACGACACTTTTTCTAGATTGCATAACGCTAGTTCATGTCATCTGAATGGTAATATGAAAGCCGAGAACAATAACAAGGACGCTTAGGTGATACGCACTTCTAATCTATAACATCTATGCATTATGATGAATGGACTGGCTGGGGGACTAGCTACTCTTACTGATCACCTAGCCTGCATCGGTCTCTATAGGTGAAAGTTACTAAAGAATCCAATCCAACCAAAAGGGGTGCATTTTTTGGTAAATGAAAGTAGAGCTCATGTTGAGAGATGGCTCGAAGAGTGTTATTTATTATTCTCTCTCGTTCTCGTACATAGAATGAGGTCATATTCCTTATGGTTGGATTGGGAGAGGTGTTGGAGGAGATTGCAAGCTGAGTAAATCCAAATATGTCATAAATCTATAAGACTCCTTATCTCTTAGATGTTTTATCATTTCAATTTGGTCTGCTAGTGCCTCATCAGGATCATACGGAGGATGAATGGCTATTCTAAATAGTCCATATGTTTCACCGCTTATGTTAAATAATCTATCATAGAACATCTGTTTGTTCTGTTTTAGTGCCTGTTTATTTTTCTCTTTATCTCCTTTTTGATCCCAATTCATAACAGGATGAAGCAGGTACTTTTTGCCTTTCTGAATGAAGTCAAGTTCAGTCATTGATTCTGAAACACTGAAGTTTAATTCTTTTAATGCTTCTATGGCCTGACGACTCAAATGCCATGCTGGAGGTATAAATGTCAAAGGCCTTGGTAGGTTAGCAGCTGACAAAATATCTAATCCTTGTTGGATTTCGTTCTTTTCTTCTTCTTTTGTATGTATGTCAAAATCGTCCATCTGACCATCTACCTGATGATATAGCCCATGTAACGTAA
>DASTUU010000327.1:0-1896 GCA_035759485.1 Nitrososphaeraceae archaeon | reverse complement strand
GTCAAGATGCTGGAAATGTAGACGCCATAGATGGAGACTCGATAGTAATTATAACTGAGGGTGCAAGAAAAGAATACAAGATATCCAAGTCGCAGGTCGATGGGTATAACGGCGCAGAGGTATTTTTGAAACTTACGATCGAAGAGTTGGAAAAATATAGGGTGTAGCAACCAAAAAGTATCCACCGGTAAAGTAATTGCGACGGTCATCTTTTCATTATAAGAGATAGGCGGCAGAGACCAAGCACGAGAGCCCCTGATATCAATCCATCCACCAACCAATCGATATAATCCCGTTCATTTTACAACATAAACCTGCCCAAGCAGTCCTCTCCCAGTGTTAGACTTTTTACCTGTTTGCTATTTAATATAACAATGCATTGAGAGGCCATAAAATTTGCAGGCCAAAAGAATTACAACGCATACTAGAAATGCTTGATTTGGATGAGGGTGTAAGGATAGAAAAATCCGGTCAACGATATAAAATGTTCATTTCGAAGAGCCCCTCTGGAGTATATGTAATACAGGTGACAAGTGGTCGTTCACAAAAGCATAATGAAGATGCAAAGGTAGAATATCTACATTCGACCACTGAGGTTCTCTCTATGATTAGATCAATATTTCGGAAAGGGGCTTCGTATTATATTTACTGAGTTCTAAATCTTTGCCGGCGCCAATAATATCTTAGTTTAGTTTGGTATCCACAAGCGTGTATGTGAAACTAAATGCCTAAAACATAAGATACGGTACAAGTCGGATAAATATTATTTATTCCACAATAGCCCTTAGTTTATTCCTTTAGTTTGGGAAGATGCCTGACATCTGAATGTTCGTTCAAATAATTCTTATTTTTCCCTTGAAATTGAAATCTCTATAGTGGACACATTCCGGGTTCTTCCGTCATCTGACTTAACTACCTCCGAGCCGATGTTCACTGGTCCAATCTTATACCCTAGTGTATCCATCCTTTTCACAATTATCTGGGCCACGTCAACTGCCCTTGTTATACTTTTTCCCCTCGCCTTTATGATTACTGTTGGCTCATTTGCAAGTTGCACCAAGGTTGCTGTTACATATGTCATTAAAGGTTTTTTTCCAATGAAAACCTCATTACCTGCCTTGAGATCGGTTTTTGCGTTGCCTGTCGACATCTCTGGAACTAGAGCATTGCTGAAATATAATGTTTGTTAATTAAATTAAGGATTCAGTCAGAACTCGCACATTTCCTTAGTATATCTTCTATGCAAGAAGGATTTTCTAAGATTTCCTTTTGTGCTGAAGCATCCTCAACTTCATAGCAATGCAATAACTCCTGTGCATCTTTATAGAACAAGAAAACCTTGTCTTCATGAATACAATAGTATAATTTGTCGACAACCATTTTCTCGGGTCTAAGTTTGATTCCTTCGGATTCCGATTGCACAGGATACTCCAATGTCATCTTTACACACAACTATCGGTGAAAAAAATGTATCTTTGACTATGAGTGTATACTTAGACCAATCGTCTAATCAATACACCGCTGCAAGTGTGTCTGACCGAAATTGAACTGAACTCCGCCTTACCAACAGAATTGTAAAGATAGCCGTATTTAACTAAGACCCTTGTCTACCTGCGATTTTTTGTTAACCAAATCCTAGAGATAAACTTGAATCAGTCTCTAGGACTACGTATATACACATCACATTCGGAAAACTTTTCGTTTTTAAAGTTCTAATATAGTAGGTAGATAGAGTCACCAGAGCCAAAAATCAGTTTGGATTATTGCTGTCATTTGTATTATAAAGTTTTGTTTTGTGCTCTATGTTCCAGATAGTGATAAGATAAACAATTAGCCAAGGCAAAAACATGACCTCTCCAGCTATAGAATGATATCCCTCCCACTCTTGAATGTTGC
>DASTUU010000326.1:0-1230 GCA_035759485.1 Nitrososphaeraceae archaeon | reverse complement strand
GGTCTGATCCCACTCTTAGGATGTGATGTATGGGAACATGCCTATTATCTCAAATACCAGAACAAAAGACCTGACTATATTTCTGCTTGGTGGAACGTTGTGAACTGGGATGATGCAACATCACGTTTTGATAAAGTAAAGCAATAGTCGATAAAAACAAAAGTAAACTAGCGCACAAAATGGGGAAAAGAAGTACCAATGAATGTACATGTATAAAGCAGATATCACTTAGCTGTTTATTTTCCTGCTTCGCCATTTACTGCCCCCAATTCCTAATCCATACAGTTATTTTTTGCTTAACAGCCACTATAGCAAACTTCTTCTTTCATTTCTGCTCTTCAAGCTATTTCAATGCTAAAACTGCAATAAATAACAAGGGAGATTATCCTACCCTAACTCGCTAAGGATACTAAGTAAAGTCATCTCGCCCTGACTTGAACAATATCAAGGCTTTTGCTATTTTAAACCCATATATGTTTATTCGGACATACCCCTACCTATCTCTCTTTCTTATGGATTCGCCGGAGTAAGGCTTCTTCAAATCAACCATATTAATAAAACCGTAATTTTCACGCGTAGTTCTGCTCGTAGCCATATTATAATCATATATCTTTTTTGAATATTCTTTTAAAACAGGCACCATATCATCTAAAGATGGACTTACATAAAACCCAGGACAATCTCCTGTAAGTTGAAACGTGGCATGGACTACTGCTCTTCCCCTATTATCGGCCTCGAGCCATGAGGCAAAAGGATAAAGCCAACACACACCGGGCTTATCAGGATGAATACCGCAGTACCCTTTCTCATCTAAAAATCTGCACGAAATCGGGGTTCCGTCATCTTCTTCTCTTTCGTTTACTTTTCTTTTTAGTGAAAGCATACTAAGTGTAGTAACTATGTTCCCAAATGCCTCATGCTCTTGCCAGCTTGAAATTACCGTTTCATTTCTGATAAATTTACTTTTGGATTCATAACCCATTTTTTTTGCAATTGTGTTGATATCATCTACAGTTAATGGCAATCTTCCCTGCCTGTCACAGCAATTATGACAGTCTGGCCACAGGCATTTCCATAGCACGTACAGATTGTCTCTACTAAGCCTAGGGATATGAAATATTACGCCATCAATATTTACCGCAAAATCTGTTACATCGTCCCTTTTACCCAGGTGCAAGTCATAGACCTGCTGTTCTATTTTCCACTTTTTACTTATTGTATCAAGAGACT
>DASTUU010000325.1:0-1744 GCA_035759485.1 Nitrososphaeraceae archaeon | reverse complement strand
CGGAGGTGATGATATTGGAGTGTTCACTCCGCTTTTTGCAAAATATAACACAGTCGCGGAAGTATCTGTCCTTATTTCGATACTCCTAATTATGACAGGAATATGGTGTATTGTGACTTTTTATTTTATCAGGCATCCTTTTGTAGCATCACGTATCAATGTCCTAAGTAATACTGTGACTCCGTTCGTACTAATAGGAATTGGAGTTTACATAATAATTGATTCGTTCTTTTTTAATTTTTAACTGATTGAGATTATTTATGCATCGTTATCAGAACAGGCCCGTCGGGATTTGATTGAATATTGTAGCAGAACTAGACTATATTATTTCAGTTCGTCAACTATTCTTCTCGTTTCATCCAGACCAAATGATTTAAGAGTTGTAACTCGCACATTGCCCAACGCGCCGGTACCTAAGGAAACTGACATCGCTACTTCATCACTGGGTAATTCTGCAATTACTATTGCGTCGTATTGTCCAAAAGTGTAAAGAATATCAGTTAGCTTGCCACCTCTCTTCTCCAGATACGATTTAAGAGATTCAGCCCGCTTGATAGTATCTTTAACATTTTTTATTCCCTGGTCTGTCCAATTTAGAAGTAACACGTATTTACCCATGTAATCCATATTATTCTAAAGTATTTATGGTTAGCCTTTGCCTGTTGCAAATTTGTCTGCTGAAAACCACTTGTGTTCGGGCGCTGGGATACGACTGAATATTCAGTCGAAACTTGTTTATCATTGTTAATTGCTTAACTAGTGTACAATCCGAGTCGAAATATGGTGGCTTTACTTTCTTTAACAACAACTAGTCTGCGTTTGCTTTTTTAACATTGAACTTTCCTTGAACAAATACAGGCTCTTCAACTCCCCAACTCCACTTCTTGTTGGGGTTTATCCGGATATATTGGGGATTGGGATGATCAGTGTTGTCCATATAACCTCCTTGACGTGTAACTATATCCGCAAAGCCATAGATCCTTATTCCTCTTGGATCCCAAGGATCGATACTTTTCAAATCATCAACAACAATTGCAACCTTGTTATTTTTCATAACATTTCTATATTTTGTGGATTTAAGAAGGTTCATTCCGCCTACATAGAGATATTCACCGTCAAAATCAAAGCCAACAGGTGCAACATCAGGTTGTATAGATCCTTCTCGTTGGGTAGGAGCAGCAGCCGTAGCTATTCTTGCGAGACGCTGAGACTTCAGATATTCTATTTCCTTTTGGGTAAATATCGATTTTGCCATAGATACTGAAGAGTATGTATAGACAAAAGATAAAGTTAACTTACCATAAGTTGATGAAATTGCTCTTGTGATAGATTGCTAAATTATGATAGTTGTAAATTTATAATTATAATTTTCACCTAAAAAGGATCATATCATGTTAAAAACCAAAAAGATTTGTAAATTAAATGACAGGAATAGCATGTGCTTTAGAAGGAATTTTAGTTTTCTAATCCTTAAATACGATAATTTTGGTATACCGCAAAGAAACTATCATGTCTACTACACAATATACCTCTGAATCACGCGGTCAATACACGGCCAAGGGTTATTCAGCTACAAGTGCGACCTCGCAGCTTGCTCCAACATTGATCTCACGGCGCGAGCCGGGTGACCACGATGTTCAGATAGAAATTCTCTTTTGTGGTGTCTGCCATTCTGATCTCCACCAAGTCCGTAATGAGTGGAGTGTGATGCCTACTGCCTATCCTTGCATTCCAGGTCACGAGA
>DASTUU010000324.1:0-9358 GCA_035759485.1 Nitrososphaeraceae archaeon | reverse complement strand
TGGTTTACATCTTCCACATTCGATTTGATTGATCATGGATGTGCTAATTCCGGTAAGGTCTGCGAGTTTTCTCTGCGTAATCCCTAATCTCCTTCTGGTTTGCTTTATGTATTCAAGTGTTGGCAACATTGTCGATGGTTTGATTTTATTATGGCAGCAGTCTTATAATCATGATCTCACGCATAATAGATTTGTCAATTTAATACTAATATAGCTATTTCTGGAGTCCTATGTCGCAAAACAGTAGCGCTGTTCCCCAAATGAAGTTTTATATTGTGAAGCGGCAAACTTGGATCAGTGACTGTAAGCAAGGTAAACTCTGGTCAAAACTGGGACTCTGTCAAGAGATACAAATTGACAAAGATGTTAAATAGACTATCTAATATTTCTGGACACGGCACCGAGCTCGTTACAGTGTACGTTCCTCCAAAGAGGCCATTGTTCGACGTAATAGCTCAACTCAGAGATGAGGCGGGAACTGCCTCCAATATAAAATCCGACTTGACAAGGACACATGTACAGGATGCGCTTAGTAGAACAATCGAATACCTGAAGCTCTTCAAAGAAACGCCACAAAATGGCCTAGTTATATTTTGTGGCGCTATACCCAGTCCAAAGGGTTTTGGTACAGAAAAAATAGAAATATATCCCGTTCTTCCTCCCAAACCTGTTCAAATTAATCTTTATAGATGTGATGATCACTTTTGGACAGACCATCTTAGGGACATGATGAAAGACGATAGAATAATCGGAATTCTATCCATCGACACACAGGAGGCGGGGCTAGGAATATTGACCGGTGATAGATGGGAAGTAATTGACTCGTTAACCTCCGGAGTTGCGGGTAAGCATAGGCAAGGAGGTCAATCTGCGCGAAGGTTCGAGAGACTTCGTGATAACGAGCTAAATGAATATTATAGAAGAATCGCGCAGCGTGCGCATACAATATTTATCGATCAATTCAATGTCAAGGGACTTATTGTAGGAGGTCCAGGTCCCACAAAGGAAAATTTCCTCAGAGAAGAATATCTTGATTACCGACTGCAAAAGAACGTCATTATAGCTATGGATACTTCCTACTCCGGAAGCGAAGGTGTTCGAGAGATCATAGACAAAGTAAACGACCAGGGCATCATGACTGAGTACCGTCTCATGGAAGAAAAAAAAATTGTCAAGAAGTTTATGGGCGAAGTCTTTTCTAACAAAGGTTTGGGCATTTATGGTGTCGGTGACGTCGTCAAAGCGGTCGAGGCTGGTATAGCTGATATGGTTATTGTAACAGACAATATAAGTTATGTTAAACTGGAATCAAAATGCAAAAAATGTGAAAAGACAGAGCAGAAGGTAATTGATAGGTCGTCGCTAGTCCCAAGTAAGCAGGACATTATGACAAAACCATGCCGTTCATGCGGTCAAACAGACTACGATATTACTGAGAGGGACATAGTCGAGTATCTTGAGGAGTTAGCTACAATTTCTGGTGCTAGGCTCGAGGTCATCTCAGGACAGACAGAGGAGGGAAATCAGCTGGCAAGTTTGGGTGGCATAGGGGCGATCTTGAGGTTCAAACCTGTCAGCAAGATGTCTTTAAAGTAGTTTATTATATATCGTTACATATATGAGGAAACCAGACAGTCAGCTTATGGTTGCTACGAAGATTATGATTATTGAAGACGATCAAGATATCCTCATGCTTTATAAGGACTATCTTAAGAGAAAAGGGCATAATATTATTGTTAGCTCGACAACTGCAGACGAGGCACTACGCGATTATCAGCTGTACAAGCCAGATTTAGTGATTATGGACTACAGGCTTCCAGGACAAAAAAATGGGCTTCAAGCTGCTAACGACATTATTTCTCAATATTCGAATGCGAAAATATTAATCATTACTGCATCCGAAGGAGTAAGAGAAGAGATCGCCCAAATGAATTTATCTCAACATAAGCAGATCACCGTGTTAATCAAGCCTATTAGATTATCGCATCTAGACAGGATTATATCAAAAATCTTAAATGATCAACAGGCACGAGTATAAATCCAGATACTCGTGCCCCTGGCGTTAATGGGATCTTTTCTGCGTATCGCGTAGACCTATGTCGGAATAGATATGCAATACGGACCTTATCTTTTGGGCGGTACTTGTAAGTTGTTCGATATTGCTAATAGTTCTGCTAGGCCATCTCCCCTCTCGGCTATCATCTGCATATCTAGGAATAATATGGACGTGAACATGCGGAATTATTTGGTTGGCTGCTCTGCCATTGTTTTGACCGATACTGAAGCCATCAGCATTTAAGGCTGACATAACTGCCCTCGAAATAGTGGAAACAGTTGAATAGAGGTTTCCAACTTCATGAGGCGTCATGGAGAGTAAGCTTTCATGATGGGACCTGGGTATCACGAGGCTATGTCCGGGATTAATTGGATACTTATCCATCAACGCCACAAAATCTTTGTCCTCATAGATTATGACGGCTGGCGTTTTGTATTTAATAATAGAACAAAATAGACAGGGGCGGTTCATATGCACTGTAAGACCTCACTACTGCACTTTATAGGTTTTTAACTATATTGAATCTAGGTAACCCTATCTCTGTAAAGGATCGACTAGAAATCGATGGCATATTGTTCAATTTAAATATATCATGAACTCTAGAAGTATGACATGGCTGAAACAATAGAGTTAGAAAACTTTGATGTTACATTTTCTTTTCGTTGTCCCAAATGTGATTACCTTAATGAGGAAGTATCCTCTAACGATCTCTTAAGTGGTAATTCTGAATGTGGCATGTGTGAAACTGTCTTCAAAGTCGAAGGTCTAGACGCTGTAAAAATAGCAGCTACACTTGATTGATTCTATGGCAGATTTTATAGATAAAGAATTTAAGGATAATTGAAACAGGTATCTTATGTTCCTAAGAAGCAGAGAGACTATTAGCGGCGCCGCCAGGGCCCCTCACCGTGCCATGTACAAGGCAATGGGGTTGGGTGATCTGGACTTGGACAAACCGTTAGTAGCTGTATGTTCAACGTCGAATGAGTCCACACCTTGTAATATCCATTTGGGAGGGCTAGCACAATTAACTAAGCAGGGAATCAGTAAGGCGGGTTGTACCCCAAGGGAGTTCACAACCATCGCTGTATCGGATGGCATAGCGATGGGGCATGAGGGCATGAAGGCATCCCTCGTAAGCAGAGAGATCATTGCAGATTCTATAGAGGTAATGATGATAGCACATCAATATGACGCAATAGTCGGTATTGCTGGGTGTGATAAGAGTCTTCCAGGGACTTTGATGGGAATGGCACGGGCTAATATGCCTGCCATTTTTTTGTATGGAGGTACGATTCTGCCCGGAAGGTGGAACAATTGCGATGTTACAATACAGGATGTGTATGAGGCTGTTGGAGCATACGAGGTTGGGAAGTTAAGCCTGCAGCAGCTTACGGACCTAGAAAACGTAGCATGCCCGACCGCGGGCTCCTGTGGGGGAATGTATACTGCTAATACGATGGCTTGTGTTAGCGAAGCACTTGGTATGTCATTGCCTGGAAGTGCTTCTGCCCCCGCCGAAAGCCAAAGACGGAGAGAAGTATCTGAAAGCACTGGCAAATCGATCTCACAATTATTAGAGAATAATATCAGACCGAGAGATATCTTGAGCTTCGAAGCGTTAGAAAATGCCATATCAATTGTTAACGCAATAGGAGGGTCTACTAACGCGGTCCTACATCTTATAGCAATAGGAAGAGAGGTAGGAATTAAACTTCAAGCTAAAGATTTTGAGAGAATCAGAAAACGAACTCCCTATATTGCAGATATGAGGCCTGGAGGGAAGTACGTGATGGCCGATTTAGACAGGATAGGAGGTGTCCAGGTTGTGCTGCAAAAATTGTTAAATGCGGGGATTCTTAACGCCGATACCTTGACAGTTACGGGGAAGACAATGCGAGAGAATATCTCATCGTTCGTTCTGCCCCCCGATAGAGACACTACAACAATGGTAAAAACGATCAGAAGCCCGATCAGCAGAGAAGGTACACTAAAAATTCTTACCGGCTCATTAGCTCCAGAAGGAGCAGTTATCAAGACTGCGAGTCTAACGAAAACAAGGTTCATAGGGAAGGCTAAGGTGTTCAATTCAGAAGAGGCGGCCTTTAGCGCTATATCACTGAGAAAAATAGAGGCAGGGGATGTGCTCATAATAAGGTACGAAGGTCCTAAGGGAGGACCCGGAATGAGGGAAATGCTGTCAGCTACAGCAGCCTTGGTAGGCCAAGGAATATCAGATAATGTTGCAATGGTTACCGATGGTAGGTTTTCGGGAGCAACGAGGGGGCTTATGGTAGGTCATGTTTCACCAGAAGCAATGACAGGCGGCCCAATTTCTCTTGTTAAAGACGGCGACTTGGTGAATATAGATTTGGATCGAGGTAAGCTAGATTTAAAGGTGCCCAGGGCAGAGATCAATGATCGAAAGAAAAAATGGATACCTATCAAGCCTAGATACAAGAATGGCGCTTTGGCAAAATATGCCAGTCTTGTGAGATCGGCATCAGAGGGAGCAATAACTAGACCCATCTCTAGTAAATAACAAAACCTAAACTATGATGTATTCTGATGAATAGTTGACAACGGTTTCAGAATTCAACTAGAATAAGATTCAATAATTGTGACATCTCGGACAATGAGTCATCTATAAATAAGCATATCCAATTTCCGTCTTTATTACATGATAAAAATAGGATTGATTGGAAAAACTAACACAGGTAAAACAACATTTTTTAATGCAGCTACTCTTGCTAGCTCTGAAATTTCTAATTATCCTTTCACCACAAAGCATCCTTCAACAGGCAATGCTGATGCGATAACAATTTGTGTCCACAGGGAGTTCGATATTCAAGATAGTCCAAAAAACTCTCGTTGCATTGATGGATGGAGATATATTCCGATAGAGCTAATTGACCTCCCCGGGCTTATAAAAGGAGCATGGCAAGGGAAAGGACTTGGGAACCAGTTCCTTGCCGTGGCAGCACAGTCAGATGCTCTTATTCACATAGTAGATGTGTCTGGAGGTATAGATGCGACAGGTAAAATCACCGAACCAGGGACAGGCGATCCTGTAGCTGATGTGGGGGATATTGAGGAAGAGCTGGCTATGTGGTACCTAAGATTGTTAGAAGGAAATAGAGACAAAATCTCCCGATCAATAAGCGCGGGTATCGACAGCGTGACTGCAGTATCAGATGTCTTGAGAGGTATCGGAGTAAATGAGGAGCATGTAAAATTAGCATTACAAAATAATTCTATGATGGAAGGTAAGTTTGATGAATATGACGCTCAAAAAGTCAAGGACTTTTCATGGAGTTTACGTGACATATCGAAGCCTACCCTCATACTTGCAAACAAGATTGATCTCCCATCGGCTGCTGATAACTTTAACCGGTTAAGAGACAAGTACAAAGATATCCTAGTCATCCCATCAAGCGCTGATGCCGAGCTTACCCTCAGGCGCGCTGAATCTCGTGGATTAATCAGATATAATCCTGGAGACGAACGATTTGAGATAAACCATCAGGAGCAATTGAACGACAAGCAGAAGTGGGCACTGAATTTCATTCGGCGAGATATTCTAGGTGAATATTTGCGGACAGGAGTGCAGTTTGCGATTAATGTGGCTGTATTTAAGTTGCTGAGCATGAATACGGTTTATCCTGTTGCAGATGTCAAAAAGCTATCTGATAAGCACGGTAACATATTGCCTGATGTTTATCTAATGGAGGCGGGTTCAACAATAGAAGATCTTGCCAAAACAATCC
Organism: Nitrososphaeraceae archaeon; assembly: GCA_035759485.1. Taxonomy (GTDB): domain Archaea; phylum Thermoproteota; class Nitrososphaeria; order Nitrososphaerales; family Nitrososphaeraceae; genus TH5893. The sequence goes on along the minus strand of DASTUU010000324.1, from coordinate 3,535 downwards.
ACACTGAATTGGCAAAGGGTATATTGTATGCAGTAGATGCTCGTGACGGGCTGCATCTTCCCAGAAATTACATCTTAAAAGACAGGGATATATTATCAATAGTCTCTGCAAAAAAAAGAAAGTAGTATGACCATAAACTTATGTCTACGATATACAACCCAAAAAAAAATTCTCGTGAGTTCCGTTAGTGCTAAGATGAAAAACAAAAATGAGTCAATATCTATATCTGGCTTCATATTTTTCTGCATCCTTTATTGCAGCCTTTGATGCAAGCCCCGGATTGTGGATTGAATATGCTCTTTAAAGGAATATGTAATGAACTTAAGTCACTACTAATTCAGACCTATTGCAGAGTTCCCATACAAACGATTCTACTTTCAGGGGGACTAGATAGCAGTATTTTAGCAAGTGTTGTCAGACCTCGGCATGCAATTACTATCGGCTTCGGAACGAAGGCTGAGGACTTTGCTTTCTCGTCTATTATTGCCAAGCGGTTCTGTCATGATCATATTAAGGTCCACTTGAACCACGAGACGTTGCTTTCAGTTATAAATTCATTTATTGAATTGGTGAAAACTTTTGATCCGATTGAAATTAGAAATTCAAGTGTTACGTACGCGGGTATCGAAGAGTCAAAGCGAAGGGGTTATACTGGAGTCGTAACTGGAGATGGCTGCGACGAATTGTTCGCGGGCTATGATTATATGAGGCGATTTGACACTAACATCAAGTATCTAGATCTAGAGCTAAATAGAATATGGCGAATAATGCATTTTTCGTCGTACCAGATTGGCAAGGCTTTTGGGATTACAGTTTGGTCACCTTTTCTAGAGAAGCCATTTTTTAACTACGCACAGAGAATTAATATTTCGGAGAAAATCGGACATTATGGAGGTACAAGCTGGGGGAAATTTATCCTGAGAAAATGCTTCGAAGATGACATAGGAAAAAGGATCGCATGGAGAGCAAAACGAGCACAAGAAAGTGGAGCCAACATAACAGCAATCACAAATTTGATAAATGAGGCCTTCGACGATAACAGTTTCCTATTCGAGAAAAGAAAAGCAATGGACGAAGGTGTAATGATAAGAAATAGAGAACATCTTTATTATTACCTGTTGTATCGACGGAAGTATCCTGCTCCAAGGACGGATGACGAAGGTTTCAAGCTTAGATGCCCAAGATGCCTATGTCCGTTCACTTGGAAGGGAAGCTATTGTAGGACGTGCGGCTCATACCCAGTCTCGCCATTAGTTAAATGAATATTAAGGAATTCATGATAAACCGTCATTGTCGTACCACAGTTACAATCTATTCGAATCAAGATAGACTAGTCGGCCACAATGCGCTACACTAGTTTCTATGTCCAAGGATCAGTCCTGGTTAGCCGGTGGAAGCAACTAAACGAACTTCCTTTTTAATCCTTGAAATGGTAGGATAACTGTAGCCTCTTTGCCTATACGACCTTATCATTGTTTTCCAGTTTTTTAGTCTCCACTCAGCTTGACTTCTACTAAGCAATCTCGTTTCCTTCTTAACAATGCTCTTTCTGCCTGGTAATAGATATCCTCCGGAAATAGCCTTACACCTTTTGAAAGCAAATCGCAATCCAAAAAGAACCATGTCGGTTGACAAATAATTCGTATACATTTTTATTTCTCTAGCCTGCTCCTCTGTTAATTTTAATTGAAAGGGATACACTGCCATCTTACTAGAATTCAAACCAAGCGTTATATATTTCTAAATCCGAGTTCTGAAAGAATCCTTTTTGCCTGGTAAATGATAAAGGCGAGATTGTGTTTCCTTCTGTCATCCACCTAAATGCTGGCCAAACGAAGCTAAAGCAATTTGTATCTTCTACCTACTATTTCAAGACTAGCCAGAGCAAAATCGAGTTGCTCTCTATCATGTATTGCAGTGAGAGATATTCGTAGCTGGGCCCTGCCTTTCCTCACAGTAGGAAACCGAATAGATTGAATAAAAACCCCCTTTTTCAGCAAGAAGTTTGAGATGGTTACAGTTATCTTTTCATCTCCAATTAAAATTGGAATTATAGGACCACTATAATTACCGGTCGCCAAGCCAAGGTTCCGGAGGGCTTTTACAAAGTACTCGACATTTCTGCGAAGCTTTTTCTGTAATAAACCTGTTGAAGCCACTGATATTGAAGTTGCCGCGGCTCGGCATAGATGCGACGGGAGAGCTGAAGTGTAGATAAGCTGTCTCGATTTATTTATTAATAGTTCTCTAATATAATGTGATGCTGCTATGTAACCTCCAAAACAACCAATTGCTTTGCTTAGACTACTTATATGAATATCTACGAATCTAGAAACTCCCAGCAGATCCGCAGTACCAGAATAATCTTTAGAACGGCCCAGGATGAAGTCACCATGGGCATCATCCAGGATAGTTATTGCATTTGCATCTTTTGCTAGCTGACAAATCGCAGAAAGGTTAGCGATATTGCCATTCATGCTGAAGATTCCTTCGGTGATTATAAATTTTCTTACAGAATTCAAATTCTTATCTGTATCAATCAGTCGGTGTAGATCGCTAACATTGTTGTGACTAAAAATCTTAATAGTGGCTCCGCTAAGACGACATCCATCAACTATGCTACTATGATTGAACTCGTCGCTATATATAACCGAGTTCTTATCGGCCATTGCTGTCAACACACCTAAATTTGCCATATATCCAGTTGAATATACCAATGCACCTTCTGTCTTTCGATGATTTGCTAGTATATCTTCTAACATTCGAATGTCAGGCGAGTTGCCAGAGACTAGTCTAGAGCTGCACTGAGATATCTGATGAAGTTTGGTCTTGACAGTCCTTAACACTGTAGGATTTTGTGACAAGCCTAGATAGTCATTCGAGCAGAAGTTTATTGCGCGATTTCCATCTATCTGAACTCGCATTTTCTCTATTGTAGCTATTATATTTAATCTTCTGTACAGACTTTTCCTTCTTAATGATTCAAGTTTTTTCTTTGCATAGCCTTCGAGATTTATCAATTTGATTTCCTTTGCAGTAGTACCTGTAATTTACTTGAATATATTTCAGGCAGGAGCTTATACATAACAAACTCTATTAAGGGCCTTTACTATCTAGGAGTTATACAAATCATATTTGTAGAGGTGGCCGGTTCTTTGGTACAGATAATTCCAATACTTAATAATATTTAGCCTTAACCAACCCCAGTTTATTGCTTTACATGTCGGAGTTTCATGAACCCAGGCCAGTTTCAATCTCCACGGTAAGGCCCCATCTATCGCTGCATAGTATATTTCTAAATTCGAGTTCTGAAAGAAACCGAATCTTATTTTTTACGTAAGAAAAGCATCGATTATATATGTCAAGATGAATTCTCTTCAGCGTGTCGGATCGAGTGGATAATGTATCTTTCATTTATGATACTATGAAGAAGGTGGTTGATGGAGGCAACATTGATTTTGAAGAAGCTGAGCGATTACTTGATACAAGACATATTCTAACCCTTGCTAAATGCGCTAATATAATTACCCGTGAG
>DASTUU010000323.1:0-3092 GCA_035759485.1 Nitrososphaeraceae archaeon | reverse complement strand
GATTCCAAAAAAAGTGCCCGAGATCTTTTCCAAATATAGGATGTCCTCCTTCGATAGGATCTTAGCAAGTACCATGTTCACAAAGTAAGTTAATCCAAGAATTATTGCCATGTATTTATCATGCACTTGGGCAGTAGGAAGCACTATAATTTCTGATCCTCGCATAAGAGAAGATATCGTCTCTGACTCTGTTTTCTTGTTTTTTACCGGCACAAGGAGTATTTTTGTGTCCCTTATACTGGACGCACCTGGTCCAAACATGGGATGTACACAAAGGGGGAAAATCTTATTAGAATATTTCTTCATTACCAAAAAAGTCTTAGCTTTAATCGAGGAGATCTCTGCCAGTACCGCGCCTGATTTCATATTTAAAGCGCAATTCTTTATGACTGATGGTGCGGCAGTAATCGGTACACACACTAGTACAAGATCTGCTTCGCTTACACAGCTATCTACATTTGCACACAATGTTACATGTGTAGGAGGTCTCCAGAGCGCATTTGTGTCATATGCCAGAACTTTTGTCCCCGATTTTTCAGAGAAGTATCTTGAAAACCATGAGCCCATTTTACCTCCAGCACCTATAATAGACACTTGTTGGACCATTTCGTCAGTGCTTGAGCATAATCGTTTTAATGACTTCTAATCCATGTTCCAATAGTTTTTTCGGCTGACAGGCTGAAATTCTGATAAATTGTTTATAATTCTCTCCGAATCCACTCCCTGGTGCAACGGCGACTCCCAAGTTTAGAAGCTTTTCTACCAATGTCACATCATTTTGGATTAGGCCTCTTAACCGAGGGTACACATACATGGCACCCTCTGGAGTTAAGAAATCAAGTGACATATCGCATAGCTTCTCCGAAATTAGGTCTAGTCGTTCTTTGATTAATTTCGCGTTTGCAGCAGAATTATAGTCTATTGCACCTAACGCGGCGTGCTGCATAGGTTCTGCCACGCTAGTTAAGGCAATAGCCTGTACTCTTGCCATCTTGTCAATGATTTCTTTCCCGGCAATTCCATACCCGACTCTGAAACCTGTCATAGCACAGGACTTGGAAAATGACGAAACTACTATACTTTTGTCATATTTGTAACGTATCAAACTTGTGAACCTCTTAAATGCATAGTCTGAATAAACCTCATCGCTTATCACGTACAGCCCCGTATCCTCGGCTAAAGAGAGGATTTTTGTAATGTACTTTTCATCCAAAACCTTACCAGTAGGATTATTAGGATAGTTCAGAATAATTACTTTCGTATGATCGCCTACCATTTCTTCTAATTGTTTTATATCAGGGGTCCACTTTTCCTCCAAAGTAGTCTTTAGAGTTTTTATTTTGCCCCCAGCAAAATCTACGAACTCTTGATAGGCAGGCCAAGCCGGGTCAATGGAAATTACCTCCTCTCCTGGCTTTAATATAGAGAGAATGGCAGAAAATATGGCGAATCTCCCTCCTGAGGTAACAATTACCTCATCATGCATAATCCCATAGCCAACTTTTTTTGCAATGGCCTGGCGTAGCTTCAGTAGTCCTCTCGAGTCCGTGTAATGATACTGTTTTTTGTTGTACGATCCAATTAGAGCCTTCTTTATCTTGTTAGGCGGTGGAAAGTCAGGTTCTCCAACCTCCAAATGTATAATCTTCCTTCCTGAGTTCTCTAGTTCCTTGGCTTTAATAAAAACAGTGAGGTGAGTATATTCCGAGGTAGTACTCTCCGCCTTTTTTTGTTGCATATGTTGCAACCGGATGGACTCCGTGAGCATTACATTTAATAGCCTTCCAGAGAAAGCAGGATCCATTCCCAGTTTATGGGACAATTCCGTGACGGACCCGCGTATCTCTTGTTCAACCCTTTCATCCTCTATCTCAATATTCAAATTGCCCTTAACGGTTCCAATTCGTTCAGCAAGCTCCATTCTTCTGTGAACCTTATCTATGATATCAAGTGTAACGTTGCGAATCTCAGCTCGCAGCTTACTTAGTTCTTCGTCGTTCTTTTTTTTGACCATTTCTTCAAAACAGGTCCTATAAATCCCGACCTAATAACATGATCTGCAATAATAACGGATACTATAGATTCTACTACTGGAGGCGCCCTTGGCACTACACATGGATCGTGTCTCCCAGACACACTGAGATCAATTTCAGTGAGGGTAGAAGTGTCTATTGTCCTTTGTGTACGGCTTATTGAAGAAGCAGGTTTAAAACCAATTCGCATTGTTATGGGCATCCCATTGGATAGTCCCCCTAAAATTCCTCCTGCGTTATTTGTTTTTGTCATTATTCTGCCATTTTTTACGGTAAATAAGTCATTATTCTCCGATCCTTTTTTTTCAGATCCCAGGAACCCTGAACCGAATTCAACCGCTTTAACAGCAGGAATGCTAAATACTGCCTTACTTATATCAGCTTCTAAAGATGAAAAAATGGGTTCACCCAAACCTACTGGCAAACCTGTGCATACACATTCAACAACTCCACCCAATGAGTCTCCTTCTTTCTTGGTCTCCAGTATTGCTTCCCTCATATGATCCACGATGGTTAAATCAGGGCACCGAATATCATTCGTATATCTCTTTTTTCTTGCATCTTCTAAATTGATCTCGCTTGCCCTTATTCGACCAATTTGGACTGTATACGCAGTTATTTCTATGCCTAGGGTATAATAAAGCAATTTCTGAGCAACTGCGCCTGCCATAACAAATGTGGCAGTCAACCGTCCGGAAAATCTTCCTCCTCCCCTATGGTCTGCATAGCCAGAGTACTTTACTTGCGCAGGATAATCTGAGTGCCCAGGCCTAGGTGTTGTTATAATTGCATCGTAGGAACGAGAGTCAGAATCTCTGTTCCATATTAACATACATATCGGGGCACCTGTAGTGAAACCCTCAAAAACTCCGGACAGAATTTCTACCTTGTCTTCTTCTTTTCTTTGTGTGGCAATTATTGTCTGACCCGGTCTTCTAAGATCAAGCAAAGGTTGAATATCTGATTCACTCAGCTCCAATCCTGCCGGGCATCCGTCGATAATCATACCTACACATTTACCATGACTTTCTCCAAAACTCATACAAGCAAAGCTTTCGC
>DASTUU010000322.1:0-2615 GCA_035759485.1 Nitrososphaeraceae archaeon | reverse complement strand
ATTCTTGCCAAAAATTCTTACCATAAGCCAAGGGAAATTAGATATGCTGGCTGAGTATGCGAAGGATGCCTTCCCGCTGGAATCTTGCGCGCTTCTCCTTGGAAAAGGAGAGTATCCAGCTGACATCGTTTACGATGTTATTCTACTAAGAAACAACGATCGGTCCAAATACTCATTCAGTATTGATCCCAGCGATCTTTTTTGTGCCTATCAACAGGCTAGCAGGTTAGGACTAGGGATTGTCGGCATATTCCATTCCCACCCGTCTTTACCACAGCCGTCACAAAAAGACAAAAAATTTATGAGGATGAATCCGATTGTTTGGTTAATATATTCAACGTTGAACCACAAATATTCAGCATTTTTGTACCGCGGAGCCATAATTCAAGTTCAGATAACTCTAATCAAGGAGTAAGGCGTTCAACATCTCTAGGAAATAATACAACTTCTCTGACATTGTGACGATGGGCTAGCAACATACTCAATCTGTCAAAGCCAAGTCCCCATCCTGCGTGTGGAGGAATGCCCCAGTCAAATACTTTCAAATGTTCTGCAAAGTCCCGGGGTCTAAGCCCGCTTTGCTCGAGTCTATTCTGCAAATGTTCTTTTTCATGCAATCGGGTCCCTCCGGATGCGAGTTCCAAATAACCATACTGGAGATCGAAGGACTCAGAAATTTCGGGAGCTCCCTTCTTTTCTTGGATATAAAAGGGCTTTAGTATTGTAGGCCAGTCAGTTATGAAGTAAAAGCCCTTATGTCTTTCACCTATAACTCGTAATGACGAATCTGACAGATCTGCCCCGAACGCTATCTTTTCACCATTATTGGATAGTTGCTCTAAACATTGTTTGTACGTAACCCTCTCGATTGGTTCGAAGAGCTTGGCACGTAGCAAGGAATCATCTTTGAACTTATCAGAGACAGCTCCTATAACCTTTCTTAGCAGCTGTTCAACAATAATCATTGAATATCTGTAATCTACAAATGCAGCCTCGGTATCAACACTGATGAACTCTGATAGATGTCTTACAGTATGAGATTTCTCTGATCTGAAATATGGACCTATTTCGAAAACGCGGTCGAGGGCCACAGTTAATTGTTCTTTGTAAAGCTGGGGACTCTGTGCCAGGTACGCTTTCCTTCCAAAATAATCGAAACTAAATAGATTTGCTCCTCCTTCGCTGGCTGTTCCTATAATTTTTGGGGTATTGACTTCAAGATACCCATTTGCAGTTAAATAGTCCCTTATACAAGAAAGCGCAAACGCCCTACGCTTGAAAATGGTGCTAACGGTGGGATTCCTTAAATCCAGAGCTCGAGAATCGATACGTTTGTCAATAGACGAACTGACTCTTCCCGTAGCATCGATTGGCAGAGGATAGTTGGCCCTTGTATAAACAGAAAGGTCTTGGATGCTAATCTCAAAGGAAAAGTCCCTGGCATTACTCTTCTCTAGTATTCCACTAATGGTAACAGAGCTTTGACGGGGAACTTCTTTTGCCACCTTTGCAGTATTATCCCTAGCTAATGCCTGTATAGCTCCAGTGGAATCTCTTATGACAACAAATACAAGACGTCCTATGTTACGAATGTCTTCGATCCAGCCAGATACCGTCACTAAATTGCCAATTAAAGACTCGTTCAATTGGTCTATATAGTGAGACCTATGTTTAAGAGCTTGCATATTGATCTATTTTTTATATTCTATTAGTAGCTCGATGCCTTTGATTTTTCTTGCTATTCTCTTAATCTTTTGCATGTCGTACTGCAAATTCGACATATCTTTAGTTTCTAATATGACCATTGTTAGTTTATTCCCATCTGGCAACCATACTAAATTCACGGAAAATACTTTCCTAGGATAAAGAAGATTTTCGATAAACCTCCGCTCTGATGAATCAGATTCTACAAACCACACTCTTGTATTGAAGAGAGTTTCAATGTCAGCACGGATTTCTTTATGAGATCTAATCCATAGAAGATCCGAACCTCTTAAAACGAGAACAAAATCGTCCTCTACTTTAAATGCTGTAACTAGGCTAAACTTATCGACCTCTGGATGACGCTGGACCAACTTCGTCAGTGTTACTGATGCATAAACCTCATCATCAGTCAAGTCATTAGACCTCAGCCTTTCTTCGCACCTCCCGCATAGGACACCAGTTTTCGCGTCAAAAGAACAAATAGGAGTTTTCAATGCCATCACTTTTTCGTAGACTTCACTAATATACACAACTGTTATTGAAAATGATGTGGTGTCCTAGGACTGGTTAAATTGTTAGATCATATCCGGTTTAAATAATATTCGGAAGGCATCCTCTGGCTTAGCAGGTAAATCTGAATCAGATGCAACAATTCAGTACGGTTAAGTATGTGTCAACCGCTGTACTATGTACCTCCTGCATGACATTAAAAAATTCAAAATTGTCAGTGTTAGACTTAAACGTGCACTACATCGAGAGCCACAGTAGGGTCATAAAAGCGGTTAACGGCGTAAGCTTTAACATTAGAGAAGGTGAGTCAATGGGGATAGCAGGCGAATCGGCATGTGGCAAAAGTACGCTCGGATTCGCACTAATGCGAGATCTTCAGCCTACAGCAAAAATAGTAGGCG
>DASTUU010000321.1:0-10388 GCA_035759485.1 Nitrososphaeraceae archaeon | reverse complement strand
TTGTAAACACACTCTTTATAGTTTAGAGCTATACTTCGTTATTGATATGGAAGTAGAATTAGAACTTCTAACAAACGAAAAGGACGAAATTCAGGTGATGCAGAAGGCTATGGACCTTGCAAAAAGAGCTAAAGAACTAGGTTTCTCTATTAAGGAATTTGAACTTGAGAGTGAGAAGAAAGATGAAGATGAAGCAGACGATTGAAAAGGAGAGAATAACAAAATTAGAAAAATGAAGGTAATCTCTAAGTCTTTCTCGCTTTTCCTTTTTGACATACAATAAAAATTCCACTCGTCATTCCAGATCTCTTTGGCTTTTAGAAGAATTTAGAAATTGCCAGGTTTCTGTGTTATGACTATTTATCCATTTTGATCAGGGTCAGCAATTTGACTTTTATGAAAGCTATCTAAATAATCGGACAGGTCTTTATCAATCAGATCGTTAAGCGACTTTTTATGATCGAAATACATGGATACAAAAACTGTGCCTGTAATGTAAACATGTTTTGTTTTTATCGCCATGTTTTCTTGGTGCATGCAAGTAAGGACAAGATTGGCTGCTAGTTCCCTATCTCCATCAGTTGGTAGTTCAAATAATAGTTACTGGATGTTTGCGTCAAGACTTGTTGCAGCAGCCTTTAGTTCTGACATGGATAAATGTCTAAGGTCTATATGCAAACCTAGAGTAGAATCCATTCTTGCCAGAATTATTCCACTCCATTCCATGGTCGCTGTAACTATTCCTTGTGGACCTTGCTACTACTGCTGCAAAACCAGGAGCCACAAGCATTGGCGCATTGCTAATACTTACATCCTTACTTTTGTCTGCTCCCTCCATGCCTTCAATCGTAAGATCAATCGCAGTTGGAACTTGCAATGTCCTTCTTTTACCGTCCATTTCAAATTTGATTGGAACCGATCTAACACCTGCCAACTCCCCAACTAATCCTGCTAAGACCCCAAAAATGCCTCCAGATTTTCCTGAATATATCTTTCCTAGAGCATCTGCCTGCTCTTTGGTTGCTCTCTCATCTAAGTACAACGCAGCCTTCCATTTTGGACCTGTGAACATGTTACCGGGAGTATGGAAAACAGCAACTACATTTAGTCCATCCAATGATGTATTATCGAATTGCCCTTTATCAATATGCCACGCAATAGTTAGGTCACATTCTCCTTGGTCTGGATTTCCTAGAAACACACATGGGCAGACAATGTCGCAATTGCACGCCTCGAAATAATCGCCCTCGAGCTTCCAGTTTTTTTCTGCCATGACTCTCAATAAAGATGGAGAGACATATAAGAAGTGCGGGCGTGGAACAAGTATGTCTTACTTGGCTATTTCGATTTGGGTGCAGATAACGGATCTATGGGGCTAGTAGACAGATAGATATCTTATGCTCCTCCTTTATCCTCTCATCTTTGTCTCTCAATAAGAAATATAAAAAAGCCATTATGAACAGAGTTTAAAAGTTAAAGCCTCCTAAATTCTTGGAAAATGAGCAAGGATCGCAAGAGACTAGGCAACAACAACAACAACAACCACTGGTTAACGGTTTTTCTGATATTTGGGATTTAACCATTCTATGAAACTAGCATAATTTAGAGAACGAACATCATCCAAGTAATTTGGTAGAATTTTGATAAACTTAAACCCATTATCTAATTCAAATGACAATACAGGATCTCTCAATTCACCTTTCACTACTTTGCCAGCATATTCCGATGGGGTCATCTGTTGTGCATATTCACCATAATTGAATAGTCTTCCCCCTGCTATCATCCTTTTTAAATCCAACTTGCCAACCAATTCTTTTCTCGCCTCATAGAGCATTCCTCCTATACCTTCATGTCTGTGTTTTGGATGTGTAGATATATCTGCGCCATATAGACTATCTCCATCAGGGTTATGATTTGTGAACATTCCATCCCCGGTAATTTCTTTCCACGTATGTTCTGCATACTCGGGCTTCAGTAAGACCGTAAGCGTACTGGCGGAGCCAACTACCATGCCATCGGGTTCAACAGCAACAAATTGTCCTTGTGGAAAAATACGAAGATGACTTTCAAGCTCTTCTGGATGCCATATGTTTCCATAACGAGCAAGATAAGGAAATGATTCTTTTTGTAAATCTACTATTTTAGGAACGTCCTCTGGTTGTGTATTTCTCACAATAACTCCTAGATCACGGGGATGTATTGAATCGGACATATGCTCTCTGCTTTATACTCGTAATTTCTTATGCTGAAAGATATAAAGCTTGTATCCTTATGTCGAAAATATTTTGAAGTATATTGATATCATAGAATGGATAACTCCAAAATACAGAGTCTGTTATTATTAGTAGTGAGAAAGAGAGTAAAGATATCATATGCAAATTATAGATTGTCATGTTCATCTCAATGATTATGACCAATTAAAGAAGTCAGGGAGAAAATTTCTTTCATTAGAAGAAAGAGTTAATTCACTAGTTCAGTCTATGCATGATAGTTCTATTGATTATTCAATCATACTCTCATCCTACAAAGTTGATGTAGACAGACCATCTACATCTGAAATTATCAATGTTGCAAACAAACATGATAATGAACTTGGTGTTGTGGCAGGATTTACAATTGATAATCATACTGATGAAGATCTAAGAAATTACAGAAAATGGCTCAAAGATGGCATTATTAGAGGTATAAAGCTCTATTGTGGATATGAACACTATTATCCAAATGATGAAAGATATCAAAGAGTCTATGACATGTGTGTTGAGTATGAATCTCCACTCATGATTCATACTGGCGATGTCTTTTCAAAGACAGCCAAGATCAAGTACTCTCATCCTTTGAATATAGACGATATTGCAGTCGATAATCCAGAATTAAAAATAGTGATGTGTCATTTAGGAAATCCCTGGATAACAGACTGTCAGGAATTGTTATACAAGAACCAAAATGTATATGCAGATATATCCGGCTTGGTTATTGGTAACTTTACGCCATCTGCTGAAATTCATTATAAAAGTAAAATTAAGGAACTATTAGATTATGTAGCTGAGCCACATAGCCTGTTATATGGAACTGATTGGCCTATTACCAGTATGAAGTCCTACCTTAATTTTGTTCGAAAACTCGAACTTGATCAAGAGTCGTTTGAGCTTTTAATGTACAGGAATGCAAAAAGTGTTTTTAAATTATGACGAACTCCTTTGCTTATGACCCTCAGCCCTGATTATTAAAAGAAGTTTAACTCGTAGTGCAATATCACAAAAAGCTGAAATAGCATTTTTCGGAGATGATGAATGATGCATTGTTGTGAACCCAATTTGACCATGTTCACGTACCATATCACAATATTTTTTGTGCAGCCGCAGATAGGAAAGATGATGATAATAATGATTTGAGGGTAGTTGATTGCTAAATCGCAGCTCCGGACCGCTAAACATTTCCGAGGTAAAGATACATCTTTCCATCTAAGATGATTGTACCAACAAGATCTGATTTCATTTCTTGAACTGAATGTACTTGATTCACTTGTTAATGTACCATTAGCAGAAAGCTATGGGGAATAGGCCAAAAAATAAAACGCCGGGTGTATGGAAATTCCCATTATCTTTTCAGGTTTCACCTTTACAATTACGCGTCTGTGGCTAGGTTTTCTATAGTAGTACTTGCCGATCCCAAGATATTTTTTGGCAAGTTTATGAAGATGTTCGTCAGCACCATTCGTAGTGACTTCTACTGCCTTTCCCTTCATAGATAACATCTTGTAAGTATTGTGAGTTTCAACAATTGAAATTGCAACTCTGGGATCTCTCCTTACGTTTCTTACCTTTGCAGATCCCTCAAAGGAATTTATCAATATTAATTCTTCTCTTTCATCCATATCTGCCCAGACTGGAGTAACATGAGGAGAATTGTCTTTTGACAAAGTAGAAATGAAAGCTAAATTTCGCCCTGAGAAGAGTTTTGATATATCCTCTTTGGATATAGGCGTAACTCCAAATTCAGCTTTTTGTCTCAGTTCTAAATTATCATTATCATTATCATTGTCATCATCATTGTTGACACCAATTATATCAACCGAGAAATGATCCTTACTCATATTGACTAATGTAGTGAAATTATTGTCTTCTAAGATATAAGTATGCTTAATTCTTCCAAACCGGCATATATAACTAAACAAATAGGTAATCTAGAAAAGAAAAAAGAAGTTACCACCTAGCAACCATCAATATTCCTGAAAGGACTAAATTTGCGATTATCATTAACGGATTAAAACTGGAATGAGAACAAGATAGACGACTAATAATGCCCCAAGTATCACAAGCCCAATTGACAAGAGATAAATATCAAAATTTTTAGGTGAATAAGTTCCCTGCTCAATTGACTTGTAGGTGTAAATATAATTCCTTAGTGCAATTACTGTGAAAATGATTCCTAGAATTACCATACTCGTGCCTATGAAAGAAGAGAAATGGGTCGAACTTTCAAAAGCAGTAGCTGGATTAGTGGTTGCAATAGAAGGATCTTCACCTACAAATATAGGCGACAGAAGTAAACCAAATCTAGAAACAACAAAACCTAGCCCGATAAGAGCGACACATGTCCTCAACCAAGCTAGAAATGTTCTCTGATTGGCAAGATGTTGTTGTGAATGTGAATCGCTACTATTGTCCAATAATTTATTCATCTAGATTGAATATATTATTTATTTTTGTTGGTAAAACACATATGCCTATTGGTGTAATGTCACAGACTTGTAGGTATTAGTATTAGTATGGAACAAAATAGAGTTTCAAATGAATTGAGCGATAGAGAAATCGTAACAAACAACGCAAAGACGAACCATCCTATCAGTGAACTCATTACGAGAAGATGGAGCGCCAGGGCTTTTTCTACAAGACCTGTGGAAAAATCGAAACTGCTATCTGTTTTAGAGGCTGCTCGGTGGGCTCCTTCTTCACGTAATGAACAGCCATGGCGATATATAGTTTTTACAAATGATAATCCTGAAATCTTAAAGAAAGAAAGCACAATCTGTTTTGAAAGAGATAAATGATTATGCTAAGAGAGCCCCCATTCTCATGTGTGCAATAACAAGAAAGACATACTCTGAGGATGGAAATCCCAACAGGCTACATTTTCATGATTTAGGGGCAGCAAATGAGAATATGTTTCTTGAAGCATTTAGCCAAGGTCTAATCATGCACGAAATGGGTGGCTTTGACGTACAAAAAGCCAGGGAAGTTTTCAATGTCCCAGAAGACTATGAGGTAGGTATCATGATTGCGATAGGATATCAGGACACCCATCACGTATTACCTAGCAGGCTTAGAGAGAAAGCGTTCACACCAAGATTAAGAAAACCGTTATCTGAAATTGTCTTTATTGAAGAGATAGGTAATGGAATAAAATTATGATCCATAAAATCCAGAAAAATGAAGTAATTGGCCTGTATCTTACTATACGATCTTATGGGATAGAATTCAAAGATTGAGAAAGGCACACATAATATTGTAAGATAGCTATATAGTATCTTATGATCCATCGGTCCCCCCGTCAAATATAGTTGATTGCAGCCTCCTCCTTCCTAGGACACTTAGAAACAGATTACAGGAGGGATAGAATGAACTGCCCTTTATTCCCTTTATTCCCGTTTTATTTGCTTCTTTAGTTCTATCGGGCTCCCTGTGTCAAGTTTCCTGCAGTTGCATTCGCACTTATTTGAGCTGGCGTGCTCTCAGTTTCTGATGGGATCTGTATGAATGGCGTTGCTCCAGCACCTCCTGTTACAAGAGGCAACACTCCGTCCCATCTTTGGGTTTTGAGCCACTCTAGGTAGGTCGGGTTCTGCCTTAGCTGTTCATCAATTATTCTTATGGCCTCTGATTCTCCTTGTGCTTGGAGTACATTCGATTGCCTTACTCCTTCTGCATGAGCAATATTGGCTTTCTGATCTCCCACGGCCTTTGCTTCTGCTTGCTGCGCCTCTATCTGGATTCTCCTAAGTTCGTTGTTAGCCTGAAGCGCTCTCTGTTCGGCTTCTACTTTTGATTCAACAGCTCTTCTAAACTGTTCTGAAAATTGAAACTCTGTGATTGATATTGTCTCTACCAAAATATTGTATGCTGCTAACCTTTGCTTTATCTGGTTTTCAATTTCATCCTTTACGGTCTCTCTATTTGTGATCAGATTTTCTGCGTTAAATCTAGCTGTTACTTGCTTTACGGATTCTTGAATTGCAGGGGCGATGACTCTATTGGCATAGTCAAAACCAAGCTGCTGGTATAGGACTTGAGCTGTATCTGGGTTTATGTGATAATTAAGTGCGACCTGGGTGCTCACATCCTGCAAGTCATTAGATGCAGAAGCAGCATTTTCAACTATTTTTTGCGTTCTAACCTCCATCTGGACAATGTTGTCTCTAAATGGCACTACAAAATGAATGCCTTCGTTCAAAGCTGCGGATGTATCAACAGCTCCAAAATTTAGTAGGACTCCTCTGTAGCCAGCGTCTACGATTCTGACGGCTGATGCTAATACTACTATAAGTATAATGAAGCCTATGATAATAGGTATCAGGACTCTGACAGAAGATCTTGGAATCATTCTCCTTCCTGTTCCTCGTTCATAGTCTTCAAGTGGCTCTCCTTCCTGCGTCGTCCTTGGATAGCGCCCAGCACCGCGTCTGAAGGCACGGGCTCCATATATTCGCCTGTATATGAAAAAGCCTATGACTCCAATGATGATTATTGAAATAACAATTGTGATTATGGTGGCGACATCTACCATAGCCTGGAGCACCTACAGCTGCCAACCCAGAGCCAACTGTGCAAGATTTCAGTGAAATGCATGTAGAAAATTACTACATTATGACAATATGAACTTTTATTGGGTCAGCTTTTGGCCGGTGAGGTGATTTGGGAGAATTCCATATGATCTCCTCTTAAGGAGGTTATAATGTGATGAACTAGCTAACGACGACGACATCAAAAACCCGTTTTCTTTAATTTTGATCCGCAATTTGGGCATGCAGCTTGATTATGCTTTGTTCCGCAATTCATGCAATAATAATTGACATTTTTTTGAGATTCAAACATGCTCCCAAAGTACGAAGAACCTGAAGATCCAGCTTGGCCTCTTTGTCCAAAATACCTCCTCCTTCTGTAAATTCCAAGTCCCATCACGGCTATAAACACGGCAATGAGAGAATAAGGGAATGGCAACAATCGAGAAATGACAAAGGCTATTGCAAAGTAGATGCCAATCCACATCGCTGTTTCAATGACAAATCGTTTTTTACTATTGTCCACCTTTACAAGCCAAGTTGTACAATAGAGCGACCTACTAATAAGATATCTCAGCTGTCGTCTCACCCATGTCGCCCTTACCTATGAACATCTGCGGGTTTTGTTTGTTTGAAGTCCAATTGGTTATGATATTGTTGATTTGCGAACTGATGGATCCTTATTATTACTTATAAGCGATATAAAGGAGGCATCCTTGGTCTGTCAAACACTCTAGCTTTCAATCGTCATAACTAACCTTCATAAGGACTTGTAGGTGAGTTATTGCATTTGGCATGGTATTCTTATTTATGAGGATGTGCATAGTGCTTATGTACCATGTGTGATTGGATGTACGAGGAAGTAGAAGAAAAAGAGACAATCAACACCAAAGCCAAGGCTAAAAGCATCAAAGAAGTTGAAACGAAAAAAGAAGAAGAAAGACCATTGACTGCATTCAGCTAATCAAGAACAAGAGCCAATAATAACTATCTCCCTTTTTCTTTGTGTTTTTAATAAAGTACAAATTATGTACACAAACGTGGTCAAATCACACTAGCTTAGGAAAGCTTGTCTGTATGTATCCATTTCTCTCGATCCCTGATGTAGGAGTCTGTAGAAGTTATGAAGCTGTTGGGGAGTTTTGGATAGAAATTCATCTGAATCCTAAGTTTGACATCACAGGCATCTTACAGAACCTGAAGTTGTAAGGGCTTTTGAAATGGATCATGGAAACCATGCTGTACTGAGAATCTTTTTTGCTATTTGTTGGCTTGTTGACGCACATCCTTGCGGTAACCATCAACATTTTTCCTTAAAGGAACATCACCTTCATGTCCAGGGTGAGTCCTTATGTGGCTCCAGTATTCTGAATTTGTGATTGCTTCTTTGCAGATAGGACAATTTGTGTAGCCGCACTTGTGATGACCTACAAAATTGGGGTGTATTATCAGGTTGCATGTGGGACATTTTTCCAAGAATTATCATTCTTTATGAATCATATAGGCATTAGAACTTTGCTAAGGTGATTTGAGGGCTAGAAAGCGATTTGTTTTCGATGTAAATTTTGTCCTTGTATTCAAAGAATTTGATTTCAACTTTTTCGCTACTATGCTCTTTCCAGATTGCATTTTTTCTTGCAATAGACAAAGGTTGATACCCATACGAAGATGAATAGTAGGCGCCCTGAAGCTGTGAATATGAGCTGCTAACATCGTCAATTATTCCCAAGAAACTTGACAGGGATTTGCCATCCGATCCCTGCTGTTTTGTGCTATTGTTTTGCATCCCTACTGCTTTCAAATCCCCGGTGCTGCGACTATAGATGCAAACATCAAAAGTGTATTCAGAGCTAGATTTGCCACTGATTTTTCCGTCGATCACAAATTTGTGCATCATTGGGCTGTACATAGAAGAGAGAAATACTGTGAATCTGAAAGTTGAAAAAGACTCATGACAATCAAGAAATATCTGCTGCAGCAGGAGAATTGCTCTGTTGTTTAATCTTGCAAGCAACAGAGGCAGCCTAGGTTTTCGTACCAGTTCTTGTCTGGTAAAGCTGGTATCGATGGCGCATTCACATTGATCAGCTACCATCTGTAAAATCTGAAGCGGGATGTTATAGTTAGCAAGATGGGCCTCTACATCCTGACGTTGTTTCACTGTTAACATTTGTTCAATGGTAGACAAAATGAAGCCTATACATTCAGTGGTAACAAGAGGCTATTAAACCAGCGTATTAGTAAAGTTAGTCAGTGGGCACGTTTAACAGCAACATACAGGCTACAAATGCAATCATGACCGAAAATACAAGTTTCTTTGTCATCATGTTGGCACAACTATTAACCAAATATGCGATTAATTTGAGATTTGAGCATGATCTATAATATTAGGACAAAATGTCCTGAAAAGTCGAAGCAGTGAGATCGGAAGAAGTGCGAGCATATAGCAGTCTACTGCGAATGCCATTGCAATAGCAATTATTTCAAAAGCCCACAGGAAGCGAAAATAATTGAACTAGTGAGCCATCATCTCCCAGACAAAATTGTCGTAATGGTGTTTGGAAATGAGAAGCCTAGCGCGCAAATAGAGATTATACAAAACCTTTAGAATTTGGACACAATAGAATTAAGGTTGCCCCTGGGCTTAGAACGTCTAGGCAATGAACCCGATGGGGACTATTCAATACTATGATATGTTCCTACTATACTAGAATAAGCTGGGTTAGCGGGGAGATTGTTATTGTTAGAAAAAATGGGCCCAGAAGGTTCCGAGAGAAAAAAACTTCGCTTATTTTATACCTGTCCACATTTTTATAGATTGCTAATAGTTTGGAGTGGTAAAAGATGCAGTTTGACAGTTCTCAATTCTTCCATTGGCCATTCAGAAAGTCAAAAGTCAAAAAGGTTTTCTACACGTATGGGCCAAAGAGTTGCATGCTGATATAGGTTCTTTGAAAAGGTTCAGGAATTCTAACAAGATAAACGAGTAAAATGTTGGCTTGAATATTCTATCTACCAGATTTTACTTTACAACCCAGCTCATCGAATGAACGTTAATAAGAAACAGTCAAACTCGACAGAGCTGGCTTATTATGCGGAGGAGTCTGGTAAAGAGGAAAACGACAAAAACCAATCAATAGTTTCTGTATCAAATCCTCTTTGTTCCAAGTTCTCTCTTAGTTCTCCTATGCTTTTTACTGCATGTGGTACATTTTTGGTGTTACTATTACACAAGTGCCTCCACAACTCTTCATCATCGATAATCGTGGAATCATTCAACTCGGCATTTTTAAATTGAGGATAGCATTTTGTATTCTTCTTTACAAGAAATTTCGCTCCTATTATTATTGTAGAAGCAAGGTTGGCCTCTGAAAGATCCGTATTTGAAAGGTTGGACTTAGAAAGGTTAGCAAATGAGAGATCCGTATTTGAAAGGTTGGCTTCTGTAAGGTTTGCCCCTACAAGATTTGCCTCTGAAAGATCCGTATTTGAAAGGTTGGCCTTGGAAAGATCCGTATTTGAAAGGTTGGCCTTAGAAAGGTTAGCAAATGAGAGGTTAGCAAATGAGAGGTTTGCCTCTACAAGATCAGCCTTAGAAACATCAGCTTCT
>DASTUU010000320.1:0-9406 GCA_035759485.1 Nitrososphaeraceae archaeon | reverse complement strand
GTAACAGAACGTTAAACCAATAAAATATAATCCTGTATTATAAGATATCGAGCTGCAGATAAGACGCTTATTCAAAATGCGCCTAGAGATTAGAGAATTTGGAAGCATTTTTGAAAGTAAAAGAAAGGCAAGAGGAGAAGGTGACGCCAATAGGAGGTGGTGGGAGCTCCATAAGCTGCTTCTGAACTCAGATCGTGGGTTCAAATCCCACTCTGTCCACTTCTTTCTATGCTGGAAGTACAGTATTAAATCAGGTTTGTTTTTAGGTGTTGTCGGACAGACGCTACAGGCAACACTAATGTCATATCTTCTGATGCTGAAAATGAGTATAGCACATCACGAAATTTCAAAAGTAACATTCTTCATCTAATCTTTTATCCGCCATGACTTAAAGGATAATCGACAGGTTAGAGCTTTGACATCGTCAACATCGCCTCTTCCACCCCCTAATAGAAAAGATATTGCCATTACTGATGGTGAGGCTGATGAAAAGACAGAGGTTGTGTATGGTGTTGAAAACGTAATACAAAAGGGATTGCAGGAACTATCCAACATAAAGCAAAGGGCAGATCTTTGTACCGCTTCAGATGGACCATCTGTGATCGTTGCAACTAAACCGATATTGAATGCCTATATTGAAGCTAATAAAAGAGGTGTAACAATTCGATTCATCACTGAAATTACAAAAGAAAACATTTCTGATTGTAAGGAAATAATGAAATTTGCTAAAGTTTGTCATTTAGGTAAAGTGAAAGGTCATATGGGAGTAAGTGAAACAGAGTACGATGCTAGCGCAGTTGTAGAAGGAAAACGCCTTACTCAACTTATCCATAGCAATGTCAAAGCCTTTGTAGAACAGCAACGATACTTCTTTGAAACTCTGTGGGAAAAAGCAATCCCTGCAGAACAAAGAATAAGAGAAATTGAAGAAGGGGTACCTATAGAAAAGACAGAAGTGATATATGGTCCTGATAATGGAATAAGAGTAGCACTAGAATGTTTTGCAAGAACAAAAGAAAGGCTTGATTCATGTTGCGACAGTACAATGCCTTCGGTGGTTGTTACCACCATACCTATAAAAAATGCAGGCTCTGAGGCGATAAGGCGAGGAGTAAAATCAAGGGTAATTACTGAGATAACTAAAGAAAACATTGAGTATTGTAAAGAGATGATAAGAATTGGTCATGAAATGCGTCATCTTGATAATGTCAAAGGAAATTTCTCTGTTGGTGATAGAGACTACACTGCAAACGCAGCACAGTCGGCGAAGGCTCCATTACCGCAGCTAATTCATAGTAATGTTAAAGCAGTCATCGAACAGCAGCAATACCTTTTTGAAACTTTATGGAACAAGGCTATTCCTGCAGAACAGAGAATTAGAGAAATAGAGGAAGGGATTAAGCCAGAAGTAATTGAGACAATTAGAGAACCCAAGGTCATCCAAGAACGTGTATTTGAACTAATCAAGTCAGCAAGGGAGGAAATCCTTATCATTTTCTCAACGTCTAATGCGTTCAGACGTCAGGGAAAAGCAGGAGCTGCTGAATTTCTTATAATGACTGCAAAATCCAAGGGTGTAAAGGTAAGAATATTGTCACCAGTTGATGACTATGTTAGAAATATAATTGATAAGGTAAAAGGAGAGGATAACATCAAAATAGAGATAAGAAATATCGAAGAGCCTTTACAGACCAAAGTCTCGGTATTGATTGTCGACCGAGCATCATTACTTTCCGCCGAACTGAAAAACGACTCAAAGGAGACATCACTTGAGGCTGTTGGATTGGCTACTTATTCAAACAGTAAACCAACAGTTCTATCATATGCTTCCATTTTTGAAAGTCTTTGGGACCAAACAGAACTGTATGAACACATAAGGTATCTTTATGAGCAGCTTAAATCACACGACAAGATGAAGCAAGAATTTATGGACATTATTGCACATGAGCTACGGACTCCAATTCAGCCTATTTTAGGTCTTGCACAGGTTTTGAAAGAGCAGATATCTGATTCAAGCCAACTCAAATTCCTCGATGTAATATTGAGGAATGCGAAGCGATTGCAAAAGCTCCAAGAAGAGATGCTTGATGCAACAAGAATTGAAAGTGGCAGCATGAAAATCAACAAGGAACCCTTTAACCTAAACGAGCTCATTTTCGATGTGTTACAGGACTTACGCACTCAGCTAAATGACGACACTAAAATAAAGCTAAATTATAGAAGCGATGGTGATGTCTGGGTAGTTGCAGACAAAAATAGGATATCACAGGTTGTATCCAATTTGTTGACTAACGCTATAAAGTTTACAAAGGCTGGAAGAATAATAATACAGTTAAGGAAGAGAATGAGCAAAAAAATGACAGACAGTGATCATCGAGTTATTGTAAGTATAAAGGATGAAGGTCCAGGTATTGATCCATCGGTTATGCCAAGATTATTTACAAAATTTGCGAGTAAATCAGAGAAAGGCACAGGTTTAGGTCTATTTATTTCCAAAAGTATCATAGAAGCGTATGATGGTAAGATATGGGCAGAAAACAACATTGATGGAAAAGGTGCAACTTTTGCGTTCACACTACCAATCCAACAACTGCAGCAAGAGTAGTAGCTCAGATTCTCATCATAGAGAGAAGACATTATTGCTCTCTCTAATGGCTACGACTAATGTAAAGCCTCATCTGAAAACTAAAGATGATTAAAAGTATGGGCTGGTGGGATTTGAAAATGCTTCTTTCCATTAACAAATGATGGCACCAGAATAGAAGTACATGCTGAGGTCGTGGGCTCAAATCATCCCACCGAACCCGCTGTTTACAGGGGTTCTAATACCACAGAAGCAAAAGAAATCTACCTTATAATAAGTAAGGAGGTTGACTTAAATCTACGACAATTAGTTATTAGATTTCAAGTGACAGCATACATGACTATTATTCTCAACAAAAATTCTCTCATGATTGTATTTGCTGTCTTTCTCATTTTCTCTATGACTGAAATCTCTTCCATATTTCACCAGCTGCAACCATTTCCTTTTGCCGTTGCAGGAACAGAAGAAGAGGAAGACGATACATGTGTAGACTACGAGCCAACAGAAAACACTATCACCATAACCTGCGATGCCTCTTTTCAGGATGTTGCTGATAGCATCAATGATTCGTTAGTACTTGAGCAACTAACTAGTGGTGGTGATGAATATCTTCTAAAAGCCAACTTGGAAGTAGATGATGACACAGCATTCTCAATGGGTCCAAACGACATTAAGTGGTTGAAAATTGCTGGAGCAAATGGAATAATTGTTGATGGAAAAATAGAGATAGATGGTGTAAGAATAACGTCGTGGGATACTGTGGCGAACTCGCCCGTCCCGCAAACGACCACAGGATCATTTCCAAGGGCATATATCAACTTGCGAGGAAGCGAAGGCGGATTTGTTCATAATTCAGAGATTGCGTACTTGGGATACCAGGATTTTGGAAAGAGAGGATTTGACCTTTTTGGAGGAGATGAACCTGCTCATGATTTTGAGATAACAGATAGTAGGTTCCATGATATGTGGTTTGCATTTTATTCCAGAGGAGCATACAACATTACAATTGATGGAAACGAGTACTATAACAATATCAAGTATGCATTGGACCCTCATAGCGGAACTCATGATATGAACATTACTAATAATTGGCTACATCACAATCCAATAGGTGTAATATGTTCAGATCGATGCTATAATATTCTCATTGAGAGAAATGTGGTACACCACAATTCAGACTCTGGGATCTTTTTCTCAAGAAATATGCATGACTCAATTGCAAGAAATAATCATGTCTACAATACAAGTTCTGGAATACTAGTGTCAGAATCGCCAAATAACCAGATATATGATAATATCGTAGAAGCTGCAACTTCACAAGGAATACTTCTCTTTAATCCTGATTTATCAGATGATGGCTTTACAGAGAACAATTTGGTCTACAATAATGCCATCTCTAATTGTGATGATGGCATTAGTGCAATAAGAAGTCAGGACAATATATTGGAAGGTAACAATTTTTCCAACATATCATCAAGCGAATACAGCTTGTCAGGTAATTCTACTATTATCATAAGGGGACAAGATTTTGATGATACCTCAGTAGCACAAGAAGGATCAGCTCCAAATAATGTTGTCCAGATTCTAGATTCAGGATCAATACATGTTGTAGAGCTAAATGATGGTGATAATGATGAAGATGATGATGACAGTAAAGAAGGCAACAGCCACAATACAGACAATTCACCATATAGAAAGAGACTGGGGGATGATGATAGTATTATCGTTAACTCGTAGGCTGATGTTATTCGTTGCTGCTTCGTTATGGATCCTTAACCCCGTAATCAATAAGTCCTTATAAAGACTTTTTAGCTTCTATGCATAGCATGATCTTGCGGCTTAGCTTTAGTACTTCTAAAAGCACTGGGACCATTGGACACGGCTACTAATTTCATTGAGTATTGATGTTTTCCTGCTGGAACCTTCTGAGCCAGCCTTTTGTACAAAAATTATTCACTATGACTTTAATCAGAAAGACTTCATAATCCTTATAGCACTAGTGATCGAACCCTTTACAAGCAGGAGCCTAATCCCACCCAGTCCACTTTTACCATGAACCATGCATCAGTCGGTTTCTTCTACTACTATAAGCAGAAATGTTGGTGTATGTTTTCATCTAGAGCTGACGCGAATAGAATAGAGGGTGCGCTGAAATCATGAGATTCGTTATATCTCTAGATCGCGGTAGATTCTATTTGCCAATCAATCTCATAAAAGCAGCTCTGACTTTGCTCACACCTGGGATTGTAAAGTTCCTCATAATTATTACTGGACAATTCAGGCGCTCTACCAATTGCACGTATTGCTGACTATCAAATATGTTGAATTTTCCTATGCTAGCTCCAGTTACTACAATGTCAGGCTGCGATGTATTAATTGCGCCCAAAATAAGACGGGCTGACTTCTCCGCGTCCCTCTTAGTTTCTTCACTCAGAATAATCCTGTTCAACTCGAATCCTATATTGGAAAGGAATTCCTCTTTTTCTAACCCTTTTGCAATAGACCTGTGCTCTTCATCATGATTATTTCTACGACTTGCTCTATTAGAAAGATGGTCTTCTTGCTTTAGCAATGTTTCTTTATCTGTTATCACCAAAACATTTACATTGAATAGACCTGAATGTTCAAGCCAACTCGTGGCTTTCAATACTGCGTCTGAATGGTCTCCCCCATCATACACGACCACCAAATTCTTCTTGTTTTCAGCCCTAGCATCTATCGAAGAAGCCGAAAAAGGACCCAACAGAATATTATCGTCCATTTCGTTGCCAGTTGTATCGATTGCCATTATATCACAAGTAACTAAAGTCTGAAGCTTCTTGTTGGTTCTTAGTGTTTCAAAATCTGTCACAAGAAGATCAATCCTCTGCTCTTCAATTGTGGCAAGAACTGCTTCTGTTGCATCATGGGAAACCCTGACAACGTAATGATTCAGTATATCCTCTTTGTCTAGCATTTCATCTAGTGATGTGAATGCTCTCCTTGCGCTCTCTATGAAAGCTACGCCAGCTGAAAGTGGAGTTTGCTCCGGAACTGTGATTATTCTTAGAATATTGATTTCTCCATTCTTTTCTTTGGCAACTCTTATCGCATATTTGAGGAGCCTATCAGGATTC
Organism: Nitrososphaeraceae archaeon; assembly: GCA_035759485.1. Classification (GTDB taxonomy): domain Archaea; phylum Thermoproteota; class Nitrososphaeria; order Nitrososphaerales; family Nitrososphaeraceae; genus TH5893. Next base: position 3,706 of record DASTUU010000320.1, on the reverse strand, counting down.
TCAGGTGTGTATGGCACCAAGATCCGAAATTCTTTCCGTGTTAGATCGCCTTCTGATGTTATGACAGGCGCATAGTGATCTATCTCTTGCTTGAAGGTATACATACGATATATGACAAACCCTACTAGAACCCACAATGCAGCAATACCCCAGCTTAGTGGCTGCGTGACAAGCAGGTAAAACGCAAGACCTATTTTCAAAAATATTCCTATGATTGGAATTGCAGGAAATAGCGGTGTCTTAAATCCGTAGTCAAGTCTGTTACCATGCATCTTACGTATTGTAATTACGGAGATGTTTACCTGAGTAAACAGCAGCAAGAAGATAACACCGGCTGCAACTGCTATCTGATCTAGAGGCAATGAAAAAGCCATTATCGCCATGATAACACCTGATATTGCAATAGCAACATGTGGTGTTTTGTTTTTGTCATGGATTGAGCTCAGTATATGCGGCAAATTGTAATGTCTTCCCATTGCAAATGCGACTCTTGCTGATGAAAAAGTGGTTGCGTTAAGCCCTGCCAGACTAGAAACTATGCCGCCTGCAAGAACTATAAAAACACCAAATGGAAGAAGCGATTCTGCCGCTTTCATAACTCCAAGCTCTTGGTTTTCTCCTATGAATTGCCAGGCTGGCTTGCCTTCTGGAAATATCCCCGCAATGCAGACAAATGCTACAAGGCAGTAGAGACTAACGACAAGTCCAAGTGATATGAAAATCGCTCTTGGTATGTTTTTCTTTGGGTTCTTTACCTCTTCACCTGTTTGAACTATGACTTCATATCCTTCAAATGCAATAAAGGTGAGACCCATTGCAGCCACAAGTCCGCCAATACCATTTGGCATAAAATCTGCAAAGTTGCTACTCCAGTTAGGATGGAGGTACATACTCCAAAAGCCAGCAACTATTAATGCACCAATAGTTCCAAGCTGGATGAAAGTTACGATGTTACCAGTTTTGCCAGTTTCTGAAGTGCCTTTGATGTTGATATAAGTAAAGGCTGCAACGCATGCTACCGCCATTAATTTTTCGATTGGAAATATGCCCAAAAGTGGCTCGGTAACAACAAGACCAAGCATTTCAAGCAAACTGGTTAGGAATGAAGCAAACCCTACTGCATAAAGGCTTCCTGCAACGATATGAGCAAGCCACGCCATCCATCCACTGATAAAGGCATTTGGTCGAGGAAGCCCTTCTCTGACCCACAGATAGCCACCACCAGCTTCAGGCATGGCTGAACCCAACTCCGCATATCCCATGGCTGTAAATAATGTGATTATTCCATTGATAGCAAAGGCAATGATTACTGCGCCGCCAGCAAGATTTATTGCAGGACCAATTAGGATAAAAATAGCTCCAGCTATCATTGCTGCTATTCCAATCATGATTATGTCTAGGAGCCCAAGCGAGCGCACGAGCTTGTGCTGGTAAGGATGTTCAGGAGATATAGGTGGTGACTGACTGCCTGATGGTGGCGAAGTCAACTGTCAGTGCAGCCCCCTCCCATCTATCTGGCAATTAAATGTTTATTGACGTTGTACATTATCAAGCTTGAAATATTGCTGTCAAAGGTAACATCTATCTGGGGTAACCAGAGAAAGATATTTGATACTAGAAGGACCTAATTAAGAAGCTGAGGTCGTGGGTTCAAATCCCACCCGGTCCATTTCTTTTATTCTGGGAAAGTAACATTTGCTCCTCCATGATGCAATGGAGCACATATAAACACCATGGAGGAGCTCGTGTTACGTGATTTTTTATCAATCTTATAAATTCATGATAAAGCTATATGCGTTACCTTCATCTTTTATATAGAAAGCTTCAGCTTTGAAACTAAATACTTCCTATAACATATCCAGACCTAGAGTGTGAATTAATAGAAGAGCGAAGGATAGATAGATAGACATTGCAAAACAGTATTACACGAGGGAAGAACCGTGACTGATAATAAAAAAACAATAAATACGTCGCATTTTACTTCTTGAGTTTAAAGTCTTTTAAATTCTTGATAAGAGTTGGGATCGCTCTTCTCTACTGATGATGAAACTAGAAAAGACCGTGCTGAGGTCGTGGGTTCAAATCCCACCCGGTCCATTTCTTCCTGTTGTACAATTACGGTATTAAATTATTCTGGATTTCAATAATTGTAGGACAAAACTTATAAGCGCCAATACCTGTCCTTAAAAAGATACCTATAGCAATGAGGCACCTTCCTAGGGGATATTTGAGATAATTGGAAGCTGACGATAATGATTATTATCTGTCTGATTTCGATCTTGTAAAAGAAATTTCTTTTCATGATCGTTCCATGAGCTGTTGCATAGGCTTTGTCAATATGGTAAATTCAACCAACGTTACAGCTAAGATTTTTGATCATCAAAAAACTAGACAATACTACTCAGTATTCATTAACACAATGGCAATCTTGGCAAAGAATTATGGTGCAAAGATAATCAAGAATGCTGGTGATGGTTTGATATTTTACTTTCCTGACAGTTCAGACCACGCCAATGAAGCGGCCTTCAAAGATATACTAGAATGCTTTACTACGATGATATTAGCTCGTGATATTATCAATGCAAAGTTGCATTCTGTGAACCTGCCATCAGTTAGCTATAGGATCAGTGCAGATTATGGAAGAGTGGAAGTTGCCACTTCAACCAGTTCTAAAGGCGAAGATTTGTTCGGTTCTACTATGAATATATGTGCAAAGATAAACTCAATGGCAGAGGCAAATGGAATAGTATTAGGTGGAGATCTGTATCGAATCATAAAATCATTTTCTTTATTTGACAAATATCAGTTCACAGAATTGCAAGGATATTCCATTGGTTTTAGTCACAAGTATCCAGTATATATTGCGTTGAGCAAGAATAATAACATAGCTGGATTAAATATCAATAAGATCAATCAGCTTTTTGGGTCCAATGAAATTTCCAGAATAAAAGATATCGAAGCCAAGCAGCAATCATCACAACTACTGCCGCAAGATAGTCAACAGAAGCAGCAGGAGCAGCAAAGATATTCTACCAATATCATGATAGTAGATGACGAACCAGACACACTCTTTACTTATGAGTTGTTACTATCTGATGAAGGATACAACGTAGAGGTTTTTACAGATCCTCAGGAAGCACTAAAGCGTTTTGTACAATTAGAGGCTTCTTCTTACTATCAGCTAGTACTTTTGGATATAAGGATGCCAAGATTAAATGGGCTTCAGCTATTCAATACGATAAAAGCAATAAACCCAAAAACCAAGATAATATTTTGTTCTGCTCTTGATGTAGCGGAGGAGTTGACAAGCGTATTACCCGATATAAAATATGATCATATTATCAAAAAGCCAGTACAGAGAGAATATTTCGTCAGCAAGGTAAATTCCATGCTTAACAATTAACACCTCTAATCAACTATGCCTTTTCTTAACCCCTTGCATGGTACAGGGGCTACGGACCAGGCAAAGAAAAAAGTGTAGGAGGGTGAGATTTGAGCAGTAATTCTTTTTCTATCGCTGTCCCTTTAGATGAATAAACAGCAGTAGTCTAAGAAAGCTGCTAAGCTGCTGAGGTCGTGGGTTCAAATCCCACCCGGTCCATTTCTCCCTGCTAGAGAAGTACGGCATTAAATCAAGCTTGTTCTAGGAAGCTGTCGGACAAAACCAATAGCAATGCCGTATCCTCCCACAGGTGAAAATTCAGGT
>DASTUU010000319.1:0-1165 GCA_035759485.1 Nitrososphaeraceae archaeon | reverse complement strand
GACCTCGAATAATATGTACTCATCAATGGAACACTTTTCTACAATAAATATAGTTACTCAATAGTGAGAATCTAAAAGTAATAGACAAGTAAGGAGTGTAGTAATGAGTAGAGGTAATGATTTATCAGACATAATTCACCTTCGAAAGTTTATCAAAACTATTGAGGACATGATTTTTATTACAAGAAGATTTCAAAGGTACGGAAAAGGTCGAAATGAAGGGAGAGTGGCCTCTTAAAGTTGGAGGTATGGCTAAAGCAATTATTTCCATAATTATACTTAGAATGGATAGACTAGGATAACAAATTATTTAATGATCCTAAGGTTTTCACTGCAGCAAGGATATCTTGGAGAACCCTAAGCCAAACTACCCTAGTCACGCTCATGACATACGTAGAGCTCCTTGACATTTAACTTCGCTTTAAAGGATGTCTTCTCTTAACTTATATCTGGATGTAATCTGAATAGCAGGAACTGTGCTCTTTTCGAAGACTTTTAAGCTATCTCTGACGATTTGGAGCTCATAATCCATTTATCTGTATCCTAGCTATTTCATAAAAAGTCTGACGAGTTAAAACAACCAATTTGGTGCAGATAATATTAATTAAATAGCTATCTACAAGCTTGTTTGTTTGTTTAGATACCTTTGCGGTTATCCTTTTTTGGTAGCCGCCTGATGCGATGCGATACTATAAACATAGGTTTTAGGTATCCTTCTCAATATTTCTGTAGTATTTTAAACAAGCACTGACTCACAGAAAGAGATATACTATGTGGATGAACCTTAGTCACGCTTGTAATTTTAACACTAGTATATTCTTCTTATAATCAAGATTAAAGCCTCCTGCTAGTGCACACAGACCATTTTTCTGTAATATAAGTAATGCGTCTTAGGAAGAAAGTAAGGAACATCTATGAGCCATGTTTACTACTATTCAGCATACAATATAACATAGAGTGATTCTAGCGCCAACAGACAGCTCACAAGTTTTGCTACATCCTTAAGAACTGAGAAAGTTTGTTCCTTTAGTACTAGATATGACTCTATCTTTTGATAACGGTAGATCTGGAAATTTGTCTTTTGTATTTTCTTCTAATAGAGAAGTTGCTTCTTGCAAGATATCCATTGCATCTTCATCTAGTCTTATTGAAGAGCTGTCTATTG
>DASTUU010000318.1:0-2148 GCA_035759485.1 Nitrososphaeraceae archaeon | reverse complement strand
TAATACGATGGAATTACCAAATATTCTGCTCGGGATACATTCGACGACAGTATCCTGGCGAATTTCGGGAGTCATTAAGCTTTTATCAATATTTAGAGTGAAATACTTATGCGATCTATCAACTGCCAAGCAGCTAATTGTACTACTCTTAGTTTCTATTCCAATTGAAATTATTCTCAAGGGCATTACCTCTACTTCGAGTTGGTTCCCTGAGAACTCCAATGCTGTCCCTTCATGACCGTGTATCTCAAGATCTGAATTGCCATACTGAGGGTTGCCTTGTTTAATTCGAACTCCTATAAGTTTTAGCTGTACTCCGTCTTCTAGCACTTTTGGGAGCTTCAGTTCGTCTACGTTCCAAATAACCACACGAACAGATTTGGTTTGGTGTTGATTAGATAATTGTAACTGGAGAGATTTACTACGCTCTCCTCTGGCATTGGTGAACTCAGAGATCCGAGGATTTGAATTCACCTTGCCTACTATTACCGCATTATCGCGTGGCTGTTTGATATCGTCTACACTCATAGCAATAGAATTGATATCGTGGATGGGTGAATTACTCTCATGTATTATTTCAACAGAACTATTGGAACCCAAACTTACCAAAGGACTTCCGTTGAAGGAAGCTTTTACATAGCCCCTAGATATCCTTATCAAATCACCTGGTTTCAGTCCTCTTTCTTCGGGAAAATCAGTGAGTGAATCCCATAGCCTAACTTTCACAGCAGAATCATTATCATAAATAGTAATTGTTCGGTTCTTAATTTCCTCCTGAGTTTCCTTCTTTACATACTTACGGGTAGGATAAATATTCATAACTCGCCCAGTTACACCAATCTCTTTAGCACCTACATACAAATCTTTTATCCCGGAATTTATCTTTGGAGCACTTTCAAATGATATCCCTAAATCAGCAGCAACAAGAAAAAGAGCTCCTTGGTCCGTAAGGTAGCCTGCACCAATAGTTTTTTTCTTTTCCTCGATCATGTCCTTCACCATTTCAGCATTGATCTCAGGCTTCTCCTGAAGCACCATCTCTATCATCTTCTTAAAATCTGTCGACATAGCAAGATCCCTCATGTATTATAGCCTACTATTTTCTTGCTTATTATCACGTCCTACTTGCCTATATGTTTTGACGGTCTATGTCATATTTTAGATGTCCACATCCAGCAAGCATCCCTTTCAGATTCTATTGCCACTAATTCTGTCAACCACAAGAACCGAATCTATTTTTCACCTATCTGGCAGGAAGCTTTTATTAATACTGCTAATAACGGGGAGCGAGGGAAGCCGGCGTTTGCATTTATGAGTAGAACACTAGAGATAGCAGTGTAGAGAGGACGTACGATTCTTTGCTAATGACGGACAAGGATCTGATATTTTACGTCTTTTCCAGCAACGGCAATTTTATTGCTATTATGTAATCTTGAGTTTGTTAAGATCTCTCCACTATTGATTTAAGCTTCGAACTCAAATCTGTCATACTGATGGGCTTGATGATAAAGTCTTTTACATCAATTGAAGGCAAAACTTTGTTAAATTCTTCTTTGTTGATTTCGAACGCAGTTATGAAGGCAATCTTCATAGAAGGGTTTTTTTCCTTTATTCGACGATACAATTCAAACCCATTTATTTTTGGCATCCGAATATCTGTTAGTACTAGATCATAATAATCCTTAGGGTGACTATCAAATGCTTGAATGGCTATTTCGCTACTATAGAAGGTATCTACCTTGAATGTATTGTTATTATTTGCCTCAAGATCACGCTTGATTATGCGTAAAATGTCTTTTTCGTCATCAACAACCATCAGCTTTATGGGACGTATCTCTGATGAATTGTTAATCATAATATTCCAAAAATAATCCTTCTATTATTAAACATTGTCAAATAATTCCTAAGATTCTATGGAAAGTAACCGTAAAAATTGGAGAATATAGGTCAGTGAGAATCTACATCGTCTGAGGCAGGTAACGAAAAGTAAAATGTTGCTCCTAGTCCATTCTGATTGTTGTCAGCCCAGATCCTGCCACCATGAGATTCTATTATGCTTTTTGATATGAAAAGCCCTAACCCGGTTCCTCTGTCCGATTTTGTAATAAATTTTGAAAAAAGTTTTGGATATATCTCTGGATCTATACC
>DASTUU010000317.1:0-2781 GCA_035759485.1 Nitrososphaeraceae archaeon | reverse complement strand
AAAATTCCAAAGGAGGAAAGAGCCCTAGTACTCCAAGGCGGAGGATCGTTGGGCGCCTATGAAGCAGGTGCATATAAGGCATTAAACGAATGGCTTATAGAGAAAGACAAGAGAGATGGAAAAGAGACAAGTGTCACCTTTGACATTGTTGCGGGTACCTCAATAGGTGCGATGAATGCAACAGTTCTCACAAGTTACGTTATAGAAAAGGGTACTTACGAAGGATCAGCGGATAGACTTTTGGATTTCTGGGCATATTTATCTAAAGAATCAAGAGTAGATGCGGATCCTTGGTTTAAGCGATACTGGGATTATCTACATACTATGGATAAGAAAGTCGCAACTGGAGAAGCCGCCAGAAGATACTATTCAGCTAAGCAATTTGCCATGACTGGGGTACCGCATGTTTTTTCTCCTCTCACACCTGCACCTGACAGCAGATTTTTTGATTTCATGAATAATACATGGTATCGGTTTAGTAATACGCCACTGAAGGAAAGCTTAGAGAGATTCGCAAAGTTTCCCATAGCATCATCTCAAGAAGACAACCAGCCTAGACTGTTATTGGTCACAGCTGATGTCGCCGATGGTATACCTGTAACATTTGACAGCTATCCTAAAGAAGATGGTACTAGATATACAGAATATGGAAAATATGTAAAACAAGATGGAAAGGACGTAGGTTTTGAGCATGTCATCAGATACAATGATGGGATAACTTCAGACCACGTTATGGCATCAGGCTGCTTTCCTATTAATTTTGACTATTCTAAATTAGAAGTTGAAAGCTATTATTCTAATCCTATTGATAAGAATAGTAGTAATAATTTCCCCCAGATGGGCGAGAATGGAGGGGGTGTGGGGAATAATTTTGGTGCGCAATACAGGAAAGAGATACGATACTTTTGGGATGGCGGGATCTTGACCAATACACCATTAACCCAGCTAGTGATACTTCACAGACAATATTGGTACAAGATCAGAGGATTAAAAGACAAAACTCCTTCTCTTACTGTGGCTGTAATAAATGTGCATCCTACAACTCAAAAGCATATACCTACTGATCATGACGGTGCAGTAGACAGAAAGAACGATATCAGTTTTTCTGATCGGAGCCATAAAGATGAAGAGGTGTTATTGCTAATCTCTGACTATGTAGACCTGGTAAAAGAATTAATAAAAGTTGCAAAAGAGGCTGGAGCCAAAGATGATGTCATTACTAACTTGATGAACCAAAGAACACGGTATCATGGATTGACGATGAGACCTAGACTTTATAAAGAAATCGTAGAGGGGCGATTCGACATAAAGGAAATAGTCCGATTAGAAAGAACAAATGATGAAAATACTATATCAGACAAAACATTTGATTTCTCAGCTGGGACAATTACACAACTAATAAAAGATGGTTTTGAAGATGCCGAAAATGTGATTACTACTAGAAATCTAGGACGAGTCAAAAGAGAATATCTTCAAAAACCACAATAATGTTAGGAATATGCATCATGTCACAAATTCCTCGAACGTAACATACGTGTATGTTTTTTAATGTACAATGGAAAGGATGTGACACTTCTACAATTTGGAAGCTTGAGAAGACGAGATACACCAAAGCATAGAAAAAATGAAGAATTTTCTAAGGACTGGTATTTAGTCCGTAGCTGGCGTACAACTGTGATCTCGATAGTTGTTTTAGACTTGGCTCTATCTAGCAAATCGTATACATGGGCCGTTCTGTAAGTAATGGATTGTATGGCCTTGACGAAATGTGAATATCTTACAGTGTGTTTGTTAATTAATCTAGTCAGTAGCTAGCCTCGCTGCATGGATTTTTAAAAACCTCTTAAGAACGTCAATAACAATCAGGGCGGCGACAGTCTCTTTCATATCCATTCGATGTCCTCGTTCAATAATAGCGGCCAGAATTGGATGCTTAGGCTTTAACTCCTTGACGATTTTCTCTGCTGTTTCTTCACTAAGAGCTGTTCCTTGTGCCTCTCGCATGGCGTGAACCCTCAGTAAGGCTTCTAGAGCGTCAATCACAAGGATTGCATTTACTGTCTCCTTAAGATCCATCTCATGTATTGTCTCAGCTACTTGAGCAAGTTCGGGGTGGATAGGCTTCACCTCTGTAATTTTTTCTTGTATCATGTCATCCGTAATTGTTTTCTCAACTATGAGCATTGTAATTTTCGCTTAGCATGCTAGGTTAAAAACATTTTTGAATCTGAGGCGGACGGAGCTATTAGAGATAATTCACAATTGTCCAACAAAGGACAACAGTTTAGACATTCATCTCAATTACGAAAATCAAGTGATCTAGTTGGAAAGGCAGCTCTATTTTTTGGGCCTTTTATTAAAGACTCGGAGCTTGGATGATCTTATAGCTATTTCCAAGCTTAGAGGGCCGAACAGCCTTTCCAGAAAGTATATTTACTCCGTAGAGTATCTTGAAGATTATGAGAGGCAGATGGGCATCAGCAGCTATAGGAGCAGGTGTAGCCAGAAGGCGTGCAGGAGCAGAGATGGACCAGCAGGCGAAAGCAAACGAAGCTCAAAGCCAACAGGCGCAACAACAAATAGAGGCACAGCAGAGGCAAATCGAAGCACTACAGCAGCAACAAAAACAACAACCCCAACAACAACAACCCCAACAACCCCAGCCACAGCAGCAAGAAGATCCCATGGTGAAGTTGAAGAAATATGCTGATCTCAAACAACAAGGTGTAATAACGGAAGAAGAATTTCAGAAACTCAAGACTGATTTGTTATCAAAGATTT
>DASTUU010000316.1:0-13342 GCA_035759485.1 Nitrososphaeraceae archaeon | reverse complement strand
TCGAGTCTCCATCTATGGCGTCTACATTTCCAGCATCTTGACCATCACTTGACCTCACATTTTTGTGTACGATCCTGTCCCAATCCAATACTGCTGGTTCTGACATGCATCATCTACCAATATTATCTATATAAAATTTATCGTAAAGAAGTGAATTAGAATTGGTGTATTCTCTGGTTCTTGATATATGGTGCAATATCCTTACATTTTCTCTGTTTTTAATGTAAATCCTGATGGGCTAGCTAGCCTCCGGACTTGATTGGGATAGGACCAGCTTCTGAAGATCTTTGTCGCTAGATACCATTAGAGAATAGCTATTAGCTTTACCGCGTAGTACGTAGCGCTACAGGAGCACATATATTACACCACTAATGTGTTTAGAAGGCATGAAGGCAAACAGAATATTGTTAGCCATGATTGCGGCTATAGCCATATTTGCAACACCGGGTGTTCTTACAAGCCCTATACTAGCACAGACTGATACTGAGACGCAGAGTACTGCTGATGAGGAGGGCGGAAACCAAGCCACTACACAAGGAGGAGCACCGGATGGGTCTCCTGAGGCTTTGTATCAACAATTCCAAACCTGTCTTACTAATGCTGAGGGGACACAAGGATTTGCCTCAGAAGACGAGATAAGAACCTGCTTTACAGACGCAGGCTATACACAAGGCATTGACGACGACAATGAAGATGAGGACACCGAAGAAAGTGAAGGTGGAGAAGACTAGGAAGAACGTGGACAATGATGAGGGAACAAGCAACTAGTGACCACAGATTAAAAATATAATCTAACACTCATATCTTTTTTCTACCTAGAACTTTGTTTGCTGATCAATAGTTTTTGATTGAAATCATTACATTGTAATTTGCACATAAGCACTGAACTAACTTTTGAAGCGCTTGAAGGTCACAGGCTGTTTACATATCATAGAAATAGTTTTTAGTTTTTCCTGCATACCTGTATCTATTATTCATATAAGATAATACTGTAAAACAGGCAAGTATAGTTTTGGTTTCTGTGTTTTTACTTGCATTTCTTGTATCACTGCCCTTTCCTCCATTATATTTTTTTTCTTTTTACTTTTACTTGTAACCGAAGTGGTACTTCTAGATCAAAAATATAACCCCAAACCAAAAGTAGGTGATAAGATTTCAATATATGGTAGTTGGGTTCAAGATAATGAAATTACGTTTATATTCAGCAATACTGGTTGGAATGAAATTCATCCAGTTTATACGGTAACTATTTGGTATTTTTTAATAGATTAGTAAATCTTTTAGTTTTTACTATGGTCATCCACTTGAAGATTCTCCATTATAACCAATCTAAGCCCTATTTCATAAATATGCAAGCATATTTTCTTATTAACTATGCTTTCTCAGCTGAGATATACTTGAACTTCTAGTTAATGAAGACAAATATTTGTCATTAGAAACAAAAAGAAAACAACAACAACGGGTTCCCTTAGCAATTCTATCAGTGCTGTTACTTGGATGTATTGCTACAACCATGGTACTCAATACCAGCTCAAGTATTCTTGCGCAGACCACTAATGCTAAAGAACCATCCGAGAGGAAAGATATATTCAAAGTGCTTATGACAGTACAGGGATTAGATCACAATAGTGGAGACATTGTCACAATAGTGAGTGTAAATGGGGAATCGAGAATAAAGTTATTTGATGATACCAAGACATACATCCGTTCTATAAATGCTGACGGTACTGGGGGTATTATAGAGTATGCTGCAACATTTCCTAACATGACTGTTAATGTAGGCGGCGAATACAAAGTTTGTGCTTTGGCTATCAAACACTCAAACCTGATCTGTCAGACAGGAAATAACTCACCTGCTTTAAGGCCAGAAGTCATAGGTCTGTATCTACAACAGGAAAAACCAACAACGTCCCAAGCAGCATAACTATTCCGGTCTTTTTTTGATGTCTTGGCTTTTAGTTTTTGTTACTGCTAGCCACCTGTACCTATTATTCAAATAACAAAAATGTTGCAAGATATATGGTTACGCTCTAGGTTGCTAATAGGCTCTTGGGTCTGCGTCCCCTTCTTTGTTATTTTATTCTATAAAAATCATTAGTTAGGGTTCTTCCCCTTTTTCACGCTTGACCTCTATTTCTGCGACATGATGTAATCTATTGTTTGGGAATCGAAAAGTCTCGACTTTCCAATGTACAGAATCAAATCTTCTGTCTACTTTTGCTTTAAGTGATTAATGTACCTTTTTAGAGTTCTCATAACTTGTCTAGTTCCTTGATGGCATTAATAAAGTTGAGATAAGTTGTACCCTAAGATACCGGTTCATTTTGAGTTTTGCTTAACCAACTGTCAGGACGAATTAGCTACTAACCTATTTTTTAGCGCAGACTCCAATAAAGGAGCGTTTATAATAGCTCCCCCGCCCTTGTTCTAAGTATATATTTGTGATTGAAAATCTTTGATACGCTGTCCAAGAGACATCATTACTTTGAGACCGGGCACAAAGCAGATCGCATAGGGAAGAAGAGAAATTTCAAGATATTTGTATGCGGTCCGACAGTATATGACTATTGTCATCTTGGACACGCCCGCGTTTTTCTGTTTTATGACCTAGTGAGTCGCTTCCTGCGACTGCAGGGAACTGAGGTAACATTAGTTATGAATATTACAGATATTGATCCAAAGATCTCAGCTAGAGCTCGACTATACGGATGTGCAACTGAAAAGATTTCTACGAGGTTTATACATGAGCTTTACTTGGACCTTTCACAACTAGGCATAACCGGAATAAGCTTCGCTCGAGTTTCAGATTATGTGGTTGTGGCAAGACATCTTGTCTTGAAATTATTAGAAAAAGACATGGCTTACTCTCTTAATGGTAATGTGTATCTAGATACGTCTAGAACTCCATTATTTGGACAACTATCTGCTATGAGCAGGCACCGGTTGGAAGATATGAGGCTTGACTTGGCACCCAATAAGCGCCGTCCAATTGATCTTTTGCTTTGGAACACCACAGATGATATAGGTTACAGGTATTATGATAAAGCTCTTGGAAGCGGTTTCCCGTCGGCTCACTTGCAGGATCTGTCTGTATTGATAGCTCTATTCAAAGGGAAATATCAGTTGCATGGAGGAGCGGCTGATTTGATTTACCCCCATCATGAGAGTATTCTAGGCCAACTTAATGCACTATCTTCGGTCAAACATTCAGTAGAATGCTGGACACATGTTGGTCTCTTCATGAATCATGGTAAGAAAATGTCTAATTCCCTCGATAATGCCATTCAGATAAGAAAAACTCTTCAGCATTACAATTCAAATATTGTTCGGATGTATATGCTTTCGGAACACTACAGAAAACCTATGCTTTTTTCTGAATCCAGACTTCGAGCATTTGAAAAGCTGGATAAAAAGATTTCAAAAATCGTCTCAGCTGCCATGATTGCAGAACCTATCAGCAGTGAAGAGAATAAGTCATTTGAACTCATGAAAAATTTTGTGAGCTATATTGAAAACGACTTTGATACTGTGAACGCTCTTCAGGTACTAACCGATATGGCTGAAGTTGCGAATGCTTCTGCTAGTTTTTTGGAGATTTTGCACATTCTTGGACTACATTACTAGGAGCCTTATAGAAGAAAGTGAATCGGAATTTTCTTCTATTTGGAGTAAAAGGATTAGGCATTGTGGGTGTGCTGAGATATTCGTTAACAGGAATTTTCCAGGGGACTATTTCTTTAACAAAACTAAGATTATATCACCTTGCCTTGATATCCCCTTGCTAATATCAGGGGCAAAAAGAATTTTTTTCTACAATAGGCTGGACTGTTTCTTTCATATTCTTGACGATCCTTTATACCATAACACGTATAACATACTTGAGCTCCAGCACTTTTATTGCATAGATTCGATGTTAGTATTTTCTGTAAACCTAGAAGAACAACCTCCCGAACACAATAAAGTAGATTATGACCCAAACGTATTGCAGGTGATTGCAACAGAGCCATCTTTGATAAATATATGGGTTGATTTATATTGTAAATCCTTTGAGATAGAGAATTGGAAACAACCAATACATGACCTAATCATGTCAAGGTATCTCGATTTTGAATTGATTATATTAAAGGTAAAGTCAAATTCAGCAATTGTTCCTGCGGCTTGTGCTTTGCTTTATTATTACAAAAGAGCAATGGGGCTTTATTGCCTAGGTACATTGCCTGAATTCAGAAGGAGAGGTCTAGCCATGCAAATTGTGAGGTCTTCAATTGACAGAGCTAGAACCAAAGGAATGAAGTTATTTTTTGTTCAAACATTTTTGAACGATGGTTTTGCCAATATCTATAATAAGGCAGGTCTGTATCTGAAATACCGAAAAAGAATTTATGCTAATGCTCACATTTAGGTTAAGTAATTTGTCTATTCTCATCACAAATACAATAAAGCCTCTTTCACTCGAAGCAGATCTAGAAGGATTTTCTGCGAGCGGGCTCGGTGCTGATTAAGTATGAACAATGTACATCGGCATTAATAGAATGTTATAAAATAATATTGATGCCAACCTTTACAGATAGGAGCTAGAATATATGATGTAAATGCCTTCAAAACACCCCAGGGATCCACTGACAAACCTTTCACTCAAGATAAGAGGATGCACCTTATGTAAGCTATCAAGAACAAGGAAAAATGCAGTGGCTGGAGAGGGATCATGTTCTGTTAAAGTAATGATTGTTGGAGAAGCGCCGGGTCGACAAGAAGATTTAGAAGGCAAGCCATTTGTAGGTTCCTCTGGAAGAATTTTGGATAGCGCATTATCCAAGGCAGGAATCAAGAGATCAGATGTCTTCATCACTAATGTAGTAAAGTGTAGGCCTCCAAATAATAGGCGTCCACAGAGCAATGAACTAATAGCTTGCATGGGACACTTAGAGAGGCAGATATCACTTGTATCACCAAAAATAATATGTATTCTTGGAAGCACGGCGTATCGTTCACTTCTAGGAGGAAAGTCCATAGTCGCAGATCGTGGTAAGATAGTTGAAAAAGGGGGTAAGAGATATTTTCTAACGGTTCATCCTGCTTCTACAATTTACAACAGATCTTTGCGATCTGCTTTAGAAAATGATTTGTCAATTCTTGCTAGAGAAGTAAGAAGAGAACCAAAACGAATAAACAAAACAAAAACAAAAAGATAGCAGTAAGAGATGTAAGCTTTACTACGCCAGAAAGGAATTTTTGTAAACAGACGACACCATCCAAAGGGATAGATTAATGCGAGTCATGAGAAAGGAACCACTACTTGAAGGTTCGCAGTTTTATGTTGTACTGTAGGCCAAAACGGTGTGCTTCGTCCCTCATATGACGCAGCAACTTGAGCGCCTCGCTGGAGTTGGGAAGCTGGATGGGCTTTTTCAATAAATGGGTATAGACTTCTTCTTTTTCTTTAGCGAGCGAAATGCATGCAATGTCCAGTCCCAGTTTATTGATAGCGGTTAAAGCCGACCTAAGCTGGCCCATTCCACCATCAATTACTATTAGATCCGGCAACTGATCTTTGTCTGACAGTGAGGAGTAGCTTCGATTCACTATCTCAGATATCATGGCAAAATCATTTTGACTAGAGACTGTTCTGATTCTGAATCTGCGGTATCCCTCTTTATACGGCCTTCCATCAACAAATCTTATCCGTGATCCTACTGCAAACGTCGTTCCAAAATTCGATATGTCAAAACAGTCAATAATAGACGGAATGCTTCCAAGTCCAAGCTCTCTTTTGAGTTCCAAAACTGAAGCCTGGTTTCCTCCTTTGCGCGTTATATTCAAGTTTCGAAGGATCAAGTTCATGAGATCTTTTTTTTCTTTATTATGAAAGTTGTTAGATATCCTGACAATTCTTACGCCATGCTCACATAGTTTTTCAAGTGAAGATTCCAACGTCTCTTTGGATTCTGGTTCTTCATTTACATAGATATACCTAGGGACTGAAGGAACTGAGGTGTAATACTGCAACAGAAAGGTCCCAAGTGAATTGTCGCCGATAAGTTCAAAATCGAATTTTCTCCTATCCATGATGACACCTTGTTTTCTACTGAGGATAATCAAATGAGCCATTCCTTTGGCCTCGTCTTTTATAATTCCGACATACTCCTCCTCAGAAGAGTTTTTGCGACTAACTTTTTCCATGTTTTGCTTGACCCGTAGATTTTCTAATCGTCTCAATGTATCACGAATATCTTTCGCCTTTTCATACTGCCGTAATGCAGATGAGCTTCTCATTTCTTCCTCCATTCGCATCATAAATTCTTCCATACTTTTCTTTCCACTCAATATATCTTGAAGCAATAACACATTTTCCTGGTATTGTAATGCTGTCACATTTTCTATACATGGGGCATCACAATTTTTTATGAAATATTGTAAACATGGTTTTCTTGGGAGCCTATTGCAAATCCTTATTTTGAAAAGTTTCCTTAGCAAACCCACAGTCAGAAACTTAGAGCTCCCCTTTACAAACGGGCCGAATATCTTTCCTTCTGGCCCGCTAAACTCTCCTCTTCGATTTCTTCTTGCAACTAGTAATCTAGGGAATAATTCTTGAGTTATTTTGAGATAAGTATAACGCTGTTGATCCTTTAGTTCAATGTTAAACATAGGTCTGTACCGTTTGATGAGATTGGATTCTAATAAAAAGGCCTCGATCTCGTTATTTGTGGTTACAAATTCTACGTCTGATATCCTAGCGACTAGTTTCTGGGTTTTCCAATTCATATCATGGTGAGTACTACCATCATTTTCATAGTTCTTCGAAAAGTAAGAGAAAACTCGCTTCCGCAGATTCTTTGCTTTCCCTATGTATATAATATTGCCGATATTATCTTTCATAAGATAAACGCCTGGTTCTGGTGGTAAATCCTCTATATGTTGAGGTTTGATTCTAGTTGCTACAAAATCAGTTGGGAAACAGAAAGATGACATTATACCTTTCAACTTGTCTGTAATACTTCACGAATCTTTAGCTTAGACTTTAGGTATTCTGCAGTGTAACTACCTGTACTAGCAGCAAGTTCCGACGGAATTCCCGCTGCCACTATTTGACCTCCCTCCTCACCTCCATCAGGGCCCAAATCTATTATCCAGTCAGCACTTGCAATAACATCAAGATTGTGCTCAATAATAATGACTGTATTCCCCATCTCAACAAGTCTATCAAGGATATGCAAGAGCTTGTCTACATCGGCAAAATGAAGTCCAGTTGTAGGTTCATCGAGGATGTACAGTGTCTTTCCCGTATCCTTGCGAGAGAGCTCAGCAGCCAGCTTAATTCTCTGCGCTTCTCCGCCAGATAGCGTTGTAGCAGATTGTCCTAAATGGATGTATGAAAGACCTACATCATTTAATGTTCTAAGCTTCCTCTCGATAGTTGGCATGTTTCCGAAAAATGATAAAGCTTCTTCTACTGTCATAGACAGCACATCAGAAATAGATTTTCCCTTAAATCTAACAAAGAGAGTCTCAGAGTTGTACCTCTCTGCTTTGCACTCGTCGCATTTGACGAAAACATCTGGCAAGAATTGCATCTCTATTTTCTTAACACCTGCGCCTTCGCAAGCATCGCATCTTCCGCCTGGAACATTAAATGAAAATCTTCCAGCCTTATATCCCATTTCTCTTGCCCTAGGAGTTTTTGCAAATAACTCCCGAATCGGAGTAAAGGCGTTGACATATGTTGCTGCATTGGATCTGGGAGTTCTGCCTATTGGAGACTGGTCAATTCCAATTATCTTATCGATATATTCTACACCACAAATTGAATCATGTTTACCTGGGATTTCTTTGGAATTATAAAAATGCTTAGATAGCGCCCTAAACAAGATATCATTCACTAGGGTTGATTTCCCCGAACCGGAGACCCCTGTAACTACAGTCATGCATCCAATAGGAAAGGAAGCATTAATTGATTTCAAGTTATTTTGTCTAGCTCCGTTAACTGTAATCCAATTGTGAAAGTCTCGCTGTTCTCTCTGACGTGAAGCAGTTTTCTCTCCTCTAAGGTATTCCCCAGTAATAGAGCCTTCTCTTCTTAAAACTTCACTTATAGTCCCGTTTACAACGATTTTTCCGCCATGGACTCCAGCACCTGGGCCGATATCTACAATCCAGTCTGCACTGCGTATAACTTCCTCATCATGCTCCACTATTATCAATGTATTGTCAAGGTCACGTAGTTTTCGCAGGGTTTCAATTAACTTAGCATTGTCCCTCTGATGCAATCCTATGGTGGGTTCGTCTAACACATAAAGGACACCGGTAAGATTTGAACCTATCTGGGTAGCTAGACGTATGCGCTGCGATTCTCCTCCTGAGAGGCTTGCTGTATTTCTGTTCAAGGTCAAATAACTCAATCCCACATTATTTAGAAAGTCAAGCCTTGATGTTATTTCCTTAAGTATGGTCCTTGACACATATCTTTCAGTGTCACTTAATTGCAGCGATGCAAAGAAACTTCTACAATTCTCAATTGATAGGTCGCAAATCTCCATAATAGACTTGCCTTGTAGTTTTACTGAGAGTGCTTTATCATTTAGCCTTCTTCCGTTGCATCTATCACACTTGCGTTCTCTCATGAATTCTTGCAGACTTTCCCTCTTTGCATCTGATTCGGTTTCCTTGTAAGTTCTCTCCAAATTCGGAATTACACCTTCAAATGATCCCCGATATTCCCAGGTAGAATCAGAATGCTTGGATTGGTACTTGTAATGGATATCTTGGCTTGTACCGTATAGAATAGTTTTTAGCTGCTTATCAGTCATTTTCGAAATTGGCATGTTAAGCGTGAAACCCAGCCGTTTTCCTACGTCGCGCAACATCGAAGTGCGAAATGATGCAAAATAACCAGACCAAGGTTTTATTGCCCCTTCTAGTATACTCTTCGAGTGGTCTGGGATAATTAGGTCGGGGTCAAACTCTATTCTTAATCCTAAGCCATTGCACTCTTTGCAAGCCCCAAAAGGCGAATTAAAAGAAAAGGTCCGTGGCTCCAACTCTCCCAAACTTATCTCACATGTAGGACATGCATTTCGCTGTGAATACAGCTTATCGTCAGGACCACCGATAAAAGAGGCTATCATAGTTCCTTCTCCCACTTTGAGAGCCGTCTGGACAGATTCAAATAACCTGCTTCTCTCTTCCCATATGGGGCTTAATCTATCGACTATTACTTCTATTGTATGTTTTTTTTGCTTGTCTAATGGTGGATATGCAGATATTTTATTTGCGATTTTTTTACCAAATGCTTGGCTTCCTCCTGGGATTTGTTCGCTCTCGTCTTCCAAGCTAACAATCTGGCAGTCAAGTCGGATGCGAGAAAAACCATCCTGTTGTAACTGCTGAAACAATTTTTCATAAGTTCCTTTTTTTGCCTGAACTATTGGAGCTAAGATTAAAGTCCTTTTGTTTTCTCCCAGTCTCAATATTGAATCTGTTATTGAGTCAGCTGACTGGCTCGTAATTTTTCTACCACATATAAAGCAATAAGGTACACCTATCCTCGCGAAAAGCAGTCTAAGATAATCATACACCTCTGTTACAGTGCCAACTGTAGAACGAGGGTTTTTGCTAGTTGTCTTTTGTTGAATAGATATTGCGGGAGACAATCCGTCGATGGAATCAACATCGGGCTTTTCCATCAATTCTAGAAACTGCCTAGCATAGGCAGAGAGTGACTCTACATACCGTCTTTGTCCTTCAGCATAGATAGTATCAAATGCAAGAGTTGATTTGCCAGACCCCGAAATTCCTGTTATCACAACAAGTTTATTCTTCGGGATTTCAAGGTTGATATTCTTAAGATTATGCTGCCTGGCTCCCCTGATAACTAATTTGTCATGCATATCCTCAAGTAACCTGCAAAACCTGCTCTTCTCCAAGAGCCTTATGTATTCTTAACAATTTTTGTCGATATTTTATTGCGTTCTCAAAATCGAGATCATCTGCAAACTTTTTCATCGCAGATTCCGTTTCTATAGCCAGTCTCAGAAGGTCTGACCTTGTCATACTCTTAATTGTTTCAACGTTACTTGACCTTTCATTGCCATAGATGTCTTGTACTGATTCTGGAATAGGCTTTGTAACTGACCGTGGAGTTATCTTGAACTTATTATTGTATCTAATCTGTTTTTCGCGGCGTCTTTCAGTCTCAGCTATTGCTTTCTTCATCGAATCTGTAGTATTATCAGCAAACATAATGACTGATCCTTTAATATTACGAGCTGCACGGCCAAAAGTTTGGATTAGACTTGTGGTATTACGCAAAAAGCCTTCTTTGTCAGCATCGAGAATAGCCACTAAAGAAACCTCTGGTATATCTAGGCCTTCCCTTAGCAGATTTATACCTACCAAAACATCAAATTCCCCTATTCTTAATTGCCTGATTAATTCGGTCCGTTCTAGTCCTTCGATCTCCGAGTGCAAGTATCTGACTCTGATCCCATTCTTTGCCAAGTACTCCGCAAGGTCTTCGGCCATTCTCTTAGTCAGTGTTGTAACAAGAGTTCTTTGATTTTGCTCCGATCTAATTATGATTTCACGGATGAGCTCACGCATCTGGTTTTGTGTTGCTCTTACTGTTACCTTGGGATCTATCAGGCCTGTGGGCCTTACCAACTGCTCTACTACCTGTGAACTGCGACCCAATTCAAAAGTGCCTGGAGTGGCAGATACAAAGATAACATTTCTTAAATACTTCTCGAACTCATCAAACCTCAGTGGACGGTTATCAAATGCACTTGGCAATCGAAAACCATAATCGACCAGCATTTTTTTTCGAGTGAAGTCTCCATTATACATGCCATGGAGTTGCGGAATAGTCACATGGGATTCGTCTATAACCAAAAGAAAATCCTCACCAAAAAAGTCGAGCAAACAATAGGGGGGCTGTCCAGGTAGTCTGCCATCTAAATGTCGTGAGTAGTTCTCGATGCCCGAGCAGTAACCAAGCTCTTCTATCATTTCCAAGTCATATTTCGTACGTGAAGAAAGTCTCTGCCTCTCAAGATCGCTTGGTAAATTGGGCAGCCACTTTTGTAGTTCATCCTTGATAGATTCGACGGCTAATGACCTCGATGACTCCCCTAGGATATAGTGTTTAGCAGGAAATATCTTTACTGAACTAGCCTCCCTTATTTTCTTCATACCTACTACATCATATATGGTAATTTTTTCTATCTCATCCCCAAAGAGGAGAACCCTAGTAATATTGTCGGAGTATCCGGGGATGACATCCACAGTGTCACCCTTTACTCGAAAAGTACCGCTTCTAAGCGAAAAATCATTTCTTTCGTAACGTGATTCTACTAAATTGTGAATGAGTAACTTTCTGTCAATTCTCATACCGACGGCCAATGTTAAAGCACTCTGCTCCCACTCTACAGGAGACCCAAGCGAGTAAATGCATGAAACTGTTGATACAATTATTGTAGGATCACCTGACATTAACATGGCAGTTGCCTCTAATCGCATCTTCTCTATCTTCTCGTTTACTTCAGTGTCTTTTTCGATATAAGTATCAGTCTGTGGCAGGTAGCTTTCCGGTTGATAGTAATCGTAGAAACTTACAAAGTAACCAACATTGTTCCTAGGAAAAAAATCCTTGAACTCAGCATATAGTTGGGCCGCAAGGGTCTTGTTGTGGGAAATAACTAATGTATTTTTATTTATCCTGGATATGACGTTTGCAATAGTGTAGGTCTTTCCGCTACCCGTAACTCCGAGCAGAGTCTGGCAGATATTACCTCGTTTTTGGTTCAGTATGCCTTTCGACAGTTTCTCAATAGCCTCTGGCTGATCCCCGCTGGGGGAATACACGTTATCTGCCAACTGAAACCTGCTAGTGGACAATGGAGCAATGGATTATCAATACTAACATATATTGTTAATCACTGTTTAAACTAAGTGTAGCTAGCAGGATTAATTGTACAATTAGCCTAAAGGTAGCCTGTGTAAAAGAAAGGCTCAAAGGCAGTACCAAAATTTTTCTTATTCTGTCCGAAAAGCTAGGTGGTTTTAGCAATTCCCTATTATAGTGGCACTGTTATTGTGGCACTTTGCGAGGGCAATCTTTTTCTTTCACGGATTGCATATATGAGGGTGTGAGAGAACCTACGTATACCCTTAGCACTGAGGACTTTCTGTCCTATCTAGAAAATGATGCTCGACTTAGAGTAGATGACTTTATCAGAGTAGCCATGGAGGTAGCGCAGGAAATCCATGCCGGTGTAAAGCGTGAGGACGGCCTTTCTTCATTTTTAGAGACTCATACATGGCCTGTGGCTGCTGAAGTAGTTAGACATTATAGGTTAGCTAACCGCAATATTACAAGCGTGGAAGTTGCATCAGCCATATTACATGATATACTGGAAGATAATGATAGAATACTTGATCTCTACAAAACAAAATCTTATGGTTTTGAGGCATATCTAAACTACAGATTTGGAAACAGAATATGCAGTATAGCAACAGAACTCAAAATTCCACCTTTAGACAACTATCCTGGAGATACCTGGAAGGAAAGACAGCTAGCAAGATTTCGCCAGTATAGTAATATGCTGGTTACCTCAGAATATGATATTAAGACAATAAAGCTTGCTGACAGGATTAACAACATGGTCTTCATAAAGGATAGGGCCAAACTAAATAGAATTAATATTTATGAAAAAATTAAGAGATATCTCAGAGAGGCTGAAGACTTTTATCTGTGCTATACTATTTTAGAACCTGCGATGCCAGATTACTATGAGCAAATGCGCTCAGCCTATGAGGAAATGCGCTCAGCCTATTATGAACAGACACTAACTATGCCACAGTCATAATCCGTTTTACTGCAAAACAAACCACATATAATAACTTCTTCCTTCTAGCCTTCTCATCCTTTTCTTTCGACCGCTAACCATATCGCGCGTTGCCCCGTTAGGGCAAGTTATTAATAGAGTTTGTTTAATGTTGCTTACTAATGTTCACATGTTGCAATTATACAGATTATCTTGAACTCGTCAGCAAGCAAACCCATATCAACTGCCAGATAATGGCTAGGGAATTTCGACTTTGAGGGCTTTATATGCAAAAGGTCTGATAAGAATTATGCGCAAATCATTTAAGTCTAAAGTTCCGAGAACTAGAGGTTAAATATGGTCTCTCTTGGAGTTGCGGTGATTGTAAAGCTGGAACCTGACTTTTCCGAAGGAAATGTAAGTTATAACTCCGATGGGACGCTTAATAGGGCTGAGACAAAAAATATTTTAGGACCCCATAGTGCAATCGCATCCAGAGCAGCTTTTTACGCAAAGGTCAA
>DASTUU010000315.1:0-10456 GCA_035759485.1 Nitrososphaeraceae archaeon | reverse complement strand
TTCTTAGATCATTCGTAGTGAGGGTAGAGGATTGAGGGCGTTGTTTTCCTCTTGATGACATTTCTATTTCTTCATCTTCATCATCAACCCTTATTTCTTCCTCTTCGAAAGAGATGTTTTCTGTGGCAGCGGCATGGTTCTCAACAGTATTATTACTATTATTATTACTACTTCTTGCGCTTATACTCTTGGCTTCTTCCGTACCCATCTTATGGATAGCTAGGGCTTGAAAGCTTATAGATGTTGTAGTAGAATGATACTAGATTGAGTAAGTGTAATTTCAAACTATTTCTCACAGATGCATATGCGTGGATTCATATGCGCCAAGTAACAACAATAGTTCATTTTACTGTTAGTGAGTGTCTGGACACCTAGCATGCCTGACGGAAAGGACACTCTAGGCGGTCTCTTGAAATGGCTCCTATGTTGCCAGTGGATCTTTCTCTTGCAATTATGTCTATAATTGCAATTACAACTAGGACTACTACTATCGTGGATAATGACATCGCATTAGCAATTTTTTTCAATGCGTCCACCAAAATAATGAGAGAACTACCTAAGGAATTCAGAAAAGGTCTTTTCCGTAGTTCATTCACCTTATTAATAGAGCAGAGTTGAAAGAGTGCTAGCAGACAATCCTCTTCACTTGTGTCCAATCTCATTCATTTTTGCTTTGACAAGCTCTTCTAACTTATTCTTGCCGTAACGATCCATTTCTATAATCGTTTGATGGACCTTCATTTCTTTTCTTGTCTGTTTACGGACTAAGAAATTGTGGATTATTCTGTTTCTATCTCCATCAATACTGACCAGGCCGATATTATTATCCGAAATTATGAGAGGTGATATTATAGAACCAGATGCTTTTACGATAGATCTAGCTTCTATCCAATCTGGAGGTTGCTGTAGTTCTGATTTATCTTCTTTCGTTCTTTGTTGCAAATGTAGATGCAATGTTGGCTTACTTTTTACTCTCATAGTTTTGGACAAGAGTTGGTGTTTGCTTTCGTCATCGTTTATCCATCCCACCTGCACTTCTTGTTTCCAGGGGAACAACTGGCGAATATGTCCCATGATTTCGCTCACAAATGCTATCTTTACTAAACTTGTAGTTTTCAGAGCGCTGCTGTTCAGTTGTGATATGCTCATACAAAGATCTTCTTCTTCTTCTTCGACATGCTTTTTCTGCAACAATGCAAAAGCAGCGCTAATCGTGAACCCGTAATGGACGTCACCGGACAGAAATATGCAGTGTCTTGGTCTAAGGGTCTCTATCAGAAATGAAAGGAAGCTAAAAAGACCACTTTGGTTTGCAAACCATGTCTCTAGATCCAATTTATAGACTCTAATTATCTTCGCCACAGCTTTCTGTACTTCTTCCATGAGGAGAAAGCCAAAAACTGGGGTCGGACATACAATGATGATGGGATCGCCTTTACGATAGTTTGCTTGCTTTGCAGTCTGCAAAATAGAAAGTAAACCTTTACTGCTGAGCAATTGTGGTGGCCCATCATAGCTATCATAGTGACGTTGAGTCCTGCAATCTGAAACGATTGTCAATGGATTGGTCGGAGCACTGAATGTCCAGCCATGGAAAGTCCATAAAAGGTCTTCAAAGGCAACTCTTTCGGCTTCACTCACACTACCATTTTTCCCAAGATATTCAGAAATCTTTCCGATGAACTCTTCACTGTACAAAGCCGGATCGTTTCCCCATCCTTGAAATGCCCAGTAAGCTGCTAGACCATTGGCCACAACTTGCTTTCCACATTTGCTACCCTTTACGTTCTCATGCCATTCCCTCGTGATATTCCAATCGTCAGTTATTTCATGGTCATCAAATATCATGTACGTAGGGATGTTAGCAAGAACCCGTCTGACCAACGGAAGATCCTTTCGCGTTTTTTCCAATTGCTTGACTTGTTCACGGTATTTCTTTTGGTTCTTACGAGGGATTGTTGTAATGTCTGGGAATCTTTCTGGCCAGTTTTCCACGTTCCATGCCAACAAGTACATTGCAGCAAATTCACCAAAGGTGAGTAGATGGTTGTCCGCACTAGGTGAAGTGAACTTGGCATATTCTTGTACTATCCTTTGGCGCTCTCCGACCTTGATCTCAGTTAGTTTCTTCTTTCCAATACCCGGAATTTCCTCCTCCCGTCCCAGAAGTTTTATGCCTAACTGAGTTAGATAATGCGACAGTGGGAATGCAACATCGTCTGCGTATATCTGATCGCCCGTAAGAAAGAGCGCGCTTGGCCTCCTTTTTAAGTCTGAAAATGAGGAGGATATTATTTCATCAGCTGCAACAAGGGAATCCTCGCCCTTGCCATGGAGTTTGCGGCATGAGCCGTGAAAAAAGTTTAGCGGAGTACTCCTTCCTCTCAAAAAGACTGTCGGCAATGACACATCGTCATTATGCCCATAAACGATCGAGTTTTTGCCATTCACTAGGCCAAAGTCCTTGAGCCTCATGCTTGTATTTTTAGAATCATTATCAAGGAGAACTTCGATGTCATATGCGAGCAGCTCGTCAGAAGGAAAACATGTCTGCTCGGAAGCAGAGTTTTGACTTCTACGCAGTTTGATAGGGCGTACAACTGCAAGTATTACATGGAGATGTTCCCCAAGACGTCGTGATTTAGCAATTCCTGACCCTATTGGCTCAGCTCGACGACTATTTTGATTGCTACCATGGTTGCTTGCCTTTAACGCCTCAGATCGAAAGATCTCTGCTTTTACCGTTACAGGCCTATCGCAGGCAAGCCAAATGCACATATGTGTTTCCTCCGCCCTACGCAAAATAGGCCCAAGTAGTATTTTGGGTAAAGACGAATTACCTGTCTTCACTGGGGGGTCAGACAAGATCTCTTATAGTTAGTGGTGATCAATTACATATTTTTACATTATCCGCAATCATCATATGTTTTTGAGTTAAAAGGATATAACAATAGTGGTTGTCTAGTAGTCATTATTATTATTAGTACCAACTATTGTATCTATTCCAGAAATGTATCAAAGAAATTGTGAGCTCATACGCTTACAACACCTAACGGCAGCAACAATAATGTTGTTCCCGCTCATTTTTGACTGTTAAAGTTGAATTGAACAATATGAGGATGTGATAATTATTGTAAGATGTGACCACTCCCACCACCGTTATGGCACATCTAATGACTTTGAATATATAGCAGCATTTGGCCTAGGTATACACAGGCAGGAACTAGATTGAGATAAACATATCTGAAAACATCTTTAACGATTTTTCAAAAATGAAGAATCAAAAATAGAGACTCGTACATATTGTCTGGCATATGCATCAAATAGAAGATTGTGTATTTGCTTCTCCAAAAACCTAAGAATAAAAAAGTTAGAGGTCCCGCTTTACATCTTGCACTACGTCCTCGCCCTTTATCTTTGCTTTATTCAAAGTCTCAGAACTTGGCTTTCCTTCTGCATGGTCTTTAGCTGTCTCGGCCTTAGCTTGAAGATTTTGTCCCGCATTTTTTAAGTCTTTTTGTATATCTGTCATTGTGCTAATATTATTATGCCCTGCATCGCTTAATAGCCTTCCAACTGAATGAAACATAGACTGTCTTTACATTTTGTTTGCCATAACTGCAGTTTGAATGTATATAGTGTTAATTATCTGTATCATTATGCTAAACCCTCGTTAGCATGTGGCTTGAGACAAACCCTCTACATTTCACTGTGCTTAGCCGAAGGCCAATGCAAAGAAGATCTATTACTAGAACGTGAAGGTGACGAACAGCTAGTTGACATGTAAATATATTTCTTGGACATATATCCTGGATTTATATTGCTAGTCGAAGTATTGCATGTTAATTAATGTCATACGGAAGAACATATGGAGGAGGCAATCGCTTCAGTGGTGGTGGCAGCTTCGGTCCAAAACCTGTAGAAACAGGTAAAGAATACAACATACAAATCACTGAAATAAGCAGACAAGGTGACGGCGTAGCTAGAGTTCAAGGCTTTGTAATTTTTGTGAAGAATGCAAAAGTGGGACAGAACGTAAAGGTAAGGATCACAAACGTGGGTGCGAGGTTTGCTACAGCTGAACTAGCTGCATCGCAGGAAGCACAATCACCACAGTAACAAAGCAACGAAACAATTCGAAACATTGACAAAACGATGTGGAAACTCCATGAGAGATATGAAAGTACCACGTCCTTGTTTTTTCTAACTTTTTGAGGTCTCAGTTTCCTTCCAAGCCAATTCTATTCCTTCTCTCTATGCATCAGAGGATTTACAAGATATCAGAATAAAGAATGCAGCTTGCAGGCAAGTATTTGAAGAGCTAAAGGCAAATAAATAGAAGGTTTGAACATTACAGAAAAATTCAGTAATTGCTATTGCAATAGCTAATGTTGCGACACGATAATAAACCTAATCACAATATCCCCTATTATTGAAATCAATGCCTATCTTTCCAGAATCACTTTTGATTCGCTAAAACTTATTTTATAATTTCTCAGTACGTCCATACCCAATAAACTTGGATAACGTTCCTGATCCACCTTCTCAACATTACTTTGTCTGAGGAATTTGACAGGCTTAACATCGACTGATTCTATTCCCTCCCCGAAATACAAATGGCATGAATCTACCAGATATGATTCGGCTGAACCACCAATACCCAGCGAATTTTGGTTTTTTGTCATTTTAGAGTAATCTACTTTCATTTCTCGAGCATCAAATTCGTTTATTGTAGTAATAGCAGTTCCGGTGTCTACAACCAGGAGAATATCTCTAATAACTTCTAGTTGGTCACAAATAAATTTCGCGTAGATAAATGGTAGCCAGCCAGTTATAAGGCGACCCTCTATGCTCAAATTCTCTCATTTTAGACAAGACTTCTAGGGAAATAAATTTTAGTCATCAAAAATCCTTTCCTTTGCTGTGTCAGGTCATTTCTGAACTCAAGATCAAAAATGGATGGATGGGATTTGTAACACAACCTGTGGTTGATTCTAATACTTTTGTACTTTTTGGTTCAATTTCAAAATGAAGTCAGTGGCTGAAATTCTCTATTGATGCTTTCAAGCTATAATTATGGAGCTCCGAATAGACGTATGAAAAAAATAACAGAGCTATGCTCTGTGGAATTGTTGTTGTAGCTGTTGCTGTGAGTTCCAGTGCGATGCCCAAGTCTTCAATATGTTGTTGTTGAAGTCTGCGAATGCATCTACCGTTCTGTTGTAGATCTTTACATTTTCTCTTGCTGAATCCAATGCATTTAAGCTAAGTTGGTTGAAAGTGCCGACGGAACGAATTACATTGTTCGTTACTTCTGTAGACTGCCTTGCAACCTGTTCTGCTAAGTGTTGCGCTTGAGGGCTGTTCAGTACAAACCCAAACTCTTTCTGATTAGCAAATGCAGTTTGGATCATGCTTTTTACTGTCTGGATATTGTCTAACTGTAGATTGGATATCGACTGAGCAAATTGTGGCTGAACCTTTGCTACCTCGTCAACTATGCGTAGAGTATTATCTCTTACAATATCATTGACCTCGTTTGTTCTGGTTGTAGTTGTTGTTGGCGTTACTTCGTCTCTCGTTGTTCTTTTTTCTGACATAGATCATATATAGGGGTTAGGCTATATAACCGTTGGTAATTAGTGGTAGTTATTGCCATCCAATGACGTTCATTGGCTCTTTACACCACCATCGTTTAGTCGCCCCCTTCGGTGGTCTAAAGTGAACCAGCCCACGGTTAATGCCATATTATCTAGCTCCCCTTCATCAGGTGGATACATTGGATTGTTACAAAAATACAGTTTTCCCTCATAGCTAATATGTCTGCATCCAAAAGACTCGAAACATTTCAAGTCAATTGTAGTCCTGCATGTTGGGCAAGGGGGCGACATAGATGGCATTTTTATCCTTTATGTTCACTGACACGACATATGCTCACGGATTATTCGCATATTAATGCAATAGATGATAGAATTTATGGAGCAGGCCCAAGTTCAAGGTTTTTGCTTCACCAGCGAGTTTTGCCTTGATTGTTCATAATTACTAAAACCTTGCAGTAAATAATTCACAAACATTGACTCAGTTCAGTAAACTTTCGTAAAGTGGGCGTATTGTTGTGTTGATATGAGAGAGAAGCGAAGTAGTCTCTGTAGGAAATTGATTATTATCTCTAGTATTCAGTCTTTAATACTGGGTTTGTAAATATTATTCATGGTCTCTGCGTTAGTGCTAGTTAACTGCCATTTCCCTTTTGATACAAGAATTATGGATGAAATATCAAAGATGCCATTTGTATCGAATCTTTACAGAACATCTGGAAGGTACGATCTCATAGTTAAGATCAATGCAAATACAGAAGATGAAGTAAAAGAAATAATCTCTACAGATATCAACAGATTACATGGTGTCGATGCCACATTCACAATGATTATAGCTAGAGAACATATGAAAAACAAAGAGAAGGCAGTTTGATAATGGGAGCAATGTAAATCACTAGGATATAAGACATGCATAATTTGACACAAACAATTCATCAAGGCTTTTGTGTTTTACATGCAGCACCTGAGCAACAGAAGCATTGTCCAGGTTAGGAAAAACCCATAATAATTAGAGACATTGTGATAATTGTTTGCCCAGTACAAATTATGTGGAGATGAGAGTAATCGCATACTTCCTCAACTAATCCTTAAGAGCATGGACCAGATTAGGTAGATTTCAAAGCAATACAGATGGCTGCAAAGCTCAAGAAAACCTTAACCAAATTGCATCATACATCATCATATGCACAGCAATGAACTAGGCACTTATGTTTGCGGATGCCAATCTAGTGTTGCCTACAAGGGCTAGTAGAACGAGCACACACACATATTAGAATAGAAGAATAATAAACGATTAGAAAACGGGATCAATTGTTCAATCGAAAAAAGATGCTCATTAGAGACATTGTTAGTAGTTCTTGCTTCTTTTTTGCTTTAATTTCGTCAGTGATAGAATAATGTGTGGAATGAATTATTGTACATAATAACACACTAGCCATGAACAGGAAAATTAGACTACAAATCTTGAACAACTCACTTACCCCAAGAATTGAAAGAAAGACTGGAACTCATATCAAAATGAGGGTTCAAGGAATGGAGAATTGTCTAAATGACATTTGGAATCCTTAAAGATTGAAAAGTTGATAGAATACGTTCCAGCAATTGACACAATTGACACAGATAGTAGAGACAAGAATAACTCAAGATTTGCTGGGCGGTGTTTCGATAGATTTCAAATATTACTTTCGAGATTTAGCAGTATTGCTGAAAGGCTGAATTATAGATGTAAGTGGAATGGTAGTTCTAGTTGACATTTCCAGTGTGTGCTCAGAAAGCGATCATTTTGACCCAGTATCAGAACACATGATAATACCGTAATGAATTTTCCTTATGAGGAGAATTTGCCGCTTCACAAGGGAATTTTGCATCCTGACGATAAAATGCGCCCACATACCCACACATGATACAATTCATCTGTGCTTTAGCACACTTTTCTTACCAATCTATTCTAGAATAGCGACGCTTGGGAAAATCATCGTGACAAGTATGACCTTTTATTTCTAAGGTGAAGCTGATCTCTTTATCCAGGGCTACTAACAATGGGTTTGAGCCATCAAAACCAAAGAACAAGGGGTCAGAAACAACAAATTGTTCAATTGATTTGAGACTTTTAAGATAATACCCTAATGCGTTGCACAACATAGCAACCAAGTCCTTATCAGGATCTTTGCCTTGATATAATGTTTCCAAAGTCCTTTCTGCATCAGCTTTTTCTTCTGCCGAAATGTCCGACGATGTTGTCGTATATTGCTTTATAGCTCGCATATACAATTGACGCGCATCCTTTTCGTCATACATATTTGCATTAAGATTGTGAAGTAATTATTTAGTTTTGGTGTATGTGCGTATTTTGCACTAAACCTCCCAAGAGAAAGGGACTTACAAAAAGCAAAGATCAAGTATAACTTGAAGAAAATTGAATACGCAAATGATTATTCATTGGCACCAAAAGATGCAATTTAGCAGACCTAATGTAGAAGAATCGTAATAGTTGAACTATTTAACGCACTATCGATTCGAGAATGATGCAGGAGCTATATTCAATTAGCATAAACGAATTGATATGTTTTCAACTTCAATTTGAATTTCAAAATGCCTTATATTGACATATGGCAGAATCTGCGTCAAAGGTGATAATCATGCATGTTTGACAGGTTTAATATTTCGTATTAGGTATTTCAGAACTTGATCTTAATGACATGGATCAAAGAATAACGGCGGTCGCAAATTATTCATACTAGATCAGATAATGGAAGTATCAAATCACTCAATATGCAAACAGGCCTTCTGCATGTGACCTATCCTACCCTCAATAATCCAAGACAAACAGAGAAGTATGGCGGTAGAAGGCGTATGAACTTTATGATTTGTAGAAACTACTTCTAGTGAGCATCACTTTTGAGTGCTAAGTATTTCATGTCGGAAAACTGCACTAATTGCTCTCTTGATATGTTAGAGTCTATTTCAATAACATCGAAGGAGAAGCTTGAGATTAGCCACGATCCAAAAGGTGATCTGACGCTTGAATTTTCGACACTGCGAAAATAAATGCATTTCTGGTGTCGCAAAAGTTAAGGAAATGGATGATGCGATAACTGTAATGCCAATCATAGTAGAAATGCGAAACTTGCTTATATTATTCGTCGTCATTACTAGACAGGCAGCAATAATATTATTACTCTTTGGTGCAGAAGACGAATTTCTTATGCTGATTTCTACTAAATTTTAGTTTAATGTGCAGTTTTAGCATAAGTTCAAAATAGATGATAGTTCTGCATATACATGGTAAGTCTTGCTCGAAGAATATGCCAAGAATAGGATAGACGTGAAAAAGCCTAGAAAAGAAGGTAGAACGTATATCATTGATAAGTTAGAGGGCCATGACAAGGAAAACCTCGAAGTACTTGCGCCATTTATTGATGCAGTAAAGGTATACGGAGTTTTGCCACTTCTTATTTCAGAAGAGACTTTGAAGAAGAAGATCAAATTCTACCATGATCATAACATCAAGGTTTCAACTGGAAGCACCATATCCGAGTACATGGTAGCAGAAGATGCATTTGACAAATTCATTAGAGAAGCTGCAAATGTAGGCTTTGACATTATAGAAATAGGAGAAAATAATGCACAGCTGAATTTTGAACAGAAGAAAAAGATTACCGACAGCATATTATCCAAAGAACTTGATGTTCAATGGAAGGTCGGTAAGAAAGATCCAAGACATCAGCTTACGCTTGATGTTATATTAGCCAAAATTGAAGAGGCAGTCAAATTAGGTTCTGATAAAGTTGTACTTGAAGCAAACGAGGGCATAAATGTGGGCATTTACGACGAAAAGGGCTTGATAAGATGGAATTTCGTTGGAGCGTTAACTGCAAAGTTTCCGCCAAGCATGTTCATTTTTGAAGTTCCGTTAGAATCGCAGCAGTCTGCGTTGATTGCAGAATTTGGTCAGAGGGTCAACCTAGCTGAAGTACGAATTGAAGCTGCATCTGCTGTGGAGTCGCAGAGGAGAGGTTTCCCAACAAAAGCAGCATTTAGCGTATCTAATCTTAGCAAGAACCCTGAAGGAAGTCCAGCATCAAAGTTTGTTTACTTTGTAATGAAATCAAAGTATCCAATCGATCAGGTTGAGCTCATGAATATGACTAACCTTCCGCGAAGGACTGTGCAAAGTGCAGTGGAGGAGCTTAAATCACAAGGCTTAATTATTGAACGAAGCAGCTTAGATGATGCACGAAAGAAGCTGTACACTCCAGTTCAATTTGAATGGCTGTGAATCAAGTGGATGTATATCTTTTCCTATTGTTGAAGATGCAGCAACCAGAACTTAATGCTGTTGTTATCTCTATGTTTTGGAAACATATGTTTTATTTTGCACCTACAATGTATCAGATACTACTACTGGAGTTATTATGAACTTCGAGAATGCAAATTTTTTGATATATGTTAGATTGCAGCATCTGTTTTGTAATATGTGAGCTTGTATCTTCATCCAGTGTGAGAACTTGAAACCGCCGATTTCTCTCAGTATTTTGATCTGAATCAACAATTGGCTTTTGAGGACCTTCCTTATTTGTATAGGAAGCTATTGAATCACTTTTGCCCTTCTAAATGCTCTTGATATCAAAATGAAACGGGGGACCTATTATGATATATATTCGAAAAAACTGATTCTAGACTGGAGACCAATCGTATCTGTGGATTACATGAGAAGATAAAAGTAGTCATGCATAGATCTCTGGTTGCACAACTTTCATCCTTAAGTCTAATAGAACTAAAGACAATCTGCGTCATTCAGTACTGCCCATATGCCAAAGAACGCTTATAAAAAAGGAGATTTCCTATACGTAGGACGA